>JAPLHL010000310.1 GCA_026389655.1 Chloroflexota bacterium | reverse complement strand
GCCTATGCTATCCAGGGGAAGGGAGCGGCCCTGGTGGATAAAATCGAAGGCGATTACTACAACGTGATCGGCCTGCCAGTCCGTGCATTAGCAAATGAGCTGAAGAAGTTCGGGATTGATCTGCCAAATAGCTCTCATTTTGATCGTGCGGCTGATTCTCCTGCCAGGTAACCCGTTGAGAAAGCGGCCTGCAGGTTAAATCCGCCGGTATCAGCGTCTATATCCAGAAGCTCGCCGCACAAATAAAGACCGTTGATCAGCTTCGATTCCATCGTCCTGGGGTTCACCTCTTCAATGCGTACACCACCGGCTGTCACCATGGCCTCTGCAAGAGGACGGGTGCGGCTGACATTGAACTTGAAGTCTTTCAAGCGGCTTACGATGTTTTCGCGTTCCACTGCGGTAACCTGGTTGGCAGTTTTGTCCGCTGCAGTCCCTGCTGCTTTCAGCAGTGAAGCGGCAACTCGTGAAGGTACCATGTTTTCCAGGATAGTGTGACAGTACCTGGTGCCATGCCTGCTAAACTCATCCCGCAATTCCTCTTTAAGTTGCCTGTGGTCTTTACCGGGTACCATGTCGATGGTCAGGCTGACAGGGCCTTTTTCCATGGCATCAGCAACCGCCAGGCTCATCAGCAATATAGCTGGTCCACTGATTCCATAGTGTGTAAACACGAGAGCGCCGGTGCGGCTTTCAATCACGGGCGTTCTTGCTCTCTTCCCATGTATGCCCCTACCTGTATCTACCGGGGGAACGAGATGTGGCCTTATATCGTCTGCGCTGCAAGCGAACGAGGTAATTCTGATATCTTTAAGGCTGATACCCTGAAGATTTCTCACCTGGTCTTTTTCCCGCACTTCAAGCGGGACCAGTGACGGCCTCAATTTTACTATTGTATGTCCGAGACGCTCAGCCATACGGTATCCCTCGCCGTTTGATCCTGTCTGGGGGTAGGAAGCTCCTCCGGTAGCCATGACGACGGCACCGGTGCGGAAAGTCCGATCCTGAGTATATACGGCCATCATTCCCTGGCCGGCCAGCTCAATATTCAGTACAGGGGAGCGAGTAATGGTTATAACCCCATTTTCTCTCATATAAGAAGTCAACGCATTTACTACATCGTCGGACTTTCCAGATGCCGGGAATACGCGTCCATCCTGTTCTGCTGATGTCCGTATCCCATGTTTGCCTAAGAGCTCGATCAGGTCGGCGCTGAAAAAATGGCGAAATGCAGAATGCAGGAACCTGCCATTTTTCCCATACATGAGGATAAAATCATCGAGGCTGCGTGAGTTGGTCAGGTTACAGCGAGTATTGCCGCTGATAAGGACCTTCTTGCCTTCCCGCTCCATTTTTTCGAGCAGAATCACCTCTGCTCCCATCTCGGCGGCGCGCCCGGCGGCCATCATGCCCGCTGCCCCGCTCCCAACCACAATAACCTGTTTTCCGCTCATGCGATATAAAATTTCCAGGCGCAATTGCCCTGGCAAAGCTTGAATATTCAACTAAACCTGCCGACTTGCAGGGATAATCGTCAAGTCCCTTACGTTTACGGGCTTCCTGCACCCTGCACTCCACCATCCGGAAAATAAGATTACTATTTTGCCTCTCCGTGGCCTGCACGTTTATACGGGAATAAAGCCTGTAGCTTAGAGCAGTCTCCAGGGCATCCAGGCCGCCCGATTCGGGCAGGTGCAGTAAATCTTTTATTCTTGTTGCCTCTATGGGGGAAAACCTGGCCCAGCAGGTGTCGTTGCACCTCTTGGCCGTATACATCTCCTGCCGCTGCTCCACCGTCTGGAACCAAAGTCCGTCTCCTGCCAGCCAGTTAATCGAAACTGCATCAATCAAGTCTATGAGTTTTTCTCTGGGCATTCTGGCAAGGGCGCCCGGAAGTCCATCCTCCATCTCGAAACCGAGCACACCGGACAGGCGTTTCAACACAATGGAATAGTACTTCTCGAACACCGCAGCTTCAGTTGCCAGCGCCTCCTCCAGCCCGAGCTGATGTTGCACTTCATTGAACCAGAGACCATAGTGAAGGGCGCTACGCCTGAGAAAATCTATGGCAATCTTTCCCAGCTCGGCATTGCTCAGACTGTTTAGCTCCTCTTGCCTGCGCATATACATTCTCCTTTGATACTCAACAATCAACCTGACTTTGGCAACAATACGTATTATAATAACATCATTGTCCGGCGGAAATAATATCAAATGACAGAAAAAAGTGGCGTACTAACGCGTGAAGATATCCTGGAACTGCTGAAAAACAAACCTCCCCTGGTTGATGGAGCTATCAATCTCGAGGACCAATTACAGCCCAACGGAATCGATTTAACAGTGCGTGAGATCAGCAGCTTTTCATCGCGCGGCAACCTGACGGAGACCAATGAGGGAAGGGAGTTATCCAGGACTACGCCCGTGTTATTCGAGGAGCATGGCGGAGTAGACCTGACGCCCGGCCCATATCTCATCACATTCAATGAGATAGTCAGCTTGCCAGTCAATGTCATGGCGCTGGCCAGGCCGCGTTCCAGCCTCAACAGGTGTGGTGTCAGTATCCACAGTGCTGTCTGGGACGCAGGTTATACCGGCAGGTCTCAATCTATGCTGGTTGTATATAATACGCATGGTTTCAGGCTGCATAGGAATGCAAGGGTCATGCAGCTTGTTTTTCTTTACACTACCCGCAGTGTCGAAAAGGGCTACTGCGGCAAGTATCAAATGGAAAATATCTGATCGACCTTTAAGGAGAATCAAACGAAAATGAAAATGCCCCTGTTTATTGTCTATATACTGGCAGCAATTTCTGTGCTGTTTATTCTTACGCCCAGTTGTGCAAATACATCGCCTATCGAGCAGGCAGTCATATGCAGCAAGGTTTCCACATCGGGCGAACCTGTAACGGTTTCAAATACTTTCACTCCTGATGTAAGCAATATCTATTGCTCTGTTAAACTCACGTCAACTTCAGCTAAATCCAGGGTCAAAGCGGAATGGTATGTAGTTAACAGCGATAATGCCAGCCTGAACAATAGCCTGATAGGCGAGGGGAGTATAGCGGCGGAGACGCCCTACGTTGTACTGGCGTTCACCCGCTCTGATAAGCTTCTGCCCAAAGGGGACTACGAAGTAAAACTCTATTTCGATAATACATTGGTACAGGCAGTGCCCTTTAAAGTGCAGGGCGAAATAACTCCATCAGCCGCGACTTTGAGTGACGCGACCATGTGTACCAGCCTGGATTTATTGACGAACAAACCACTTGATAAGATAGACGTATTTCCCGATGATATTTCCAAAATCTTCTGCTCGGTTAAGGTCAATAAAGGCGATTTCAATACGGTCATCAAGGCGCGCTGGACTTACGTAAGCGGCGAACTGGAGAACATGAAAGGTAAGGTTATCTATGAGCCGACTACCAAGGCTGAGGGCAGGGAATATATTAGCTTTTCGATAGGAATGCAGCCCGGCAAGCAACTGCCAATCGGGCAATATAACATCACCCTGTTTGTAGAAAGCAAGGAACAGGTGAATGTACCGTTCACAGTAGTTGATCCGGCGTCTATAAAGTGGCCGTATGTCAGTGAAATGTCTACTTATTCATACACTGATAAGGACCAAAAAACTGCCAATTTGACAGCACAGTTTACATCCGATGTGAAACAGGTCAACTTCAGGGCCAAGGCCTACAGCGTTCCAGCGGATACGGAATTGAATATACAGTGGATACTCGACCGTAGCGCTGACGGCACCATTCAGAGTAAGCTGCTGAAAGAAGACAAGAGTAAAATCGAAGGTATTGTGGAGATCAGAGCTTCGCTGGTAAGCAAATCCGACCCCTTCACAAAAGGAGATTACCTGATCAAGATGCTGGTGAATGGGCAGGAAATGGCAAGTATACCTTTCAAAGTCCAGTGATAGGGGTTATATAGAACAATGAGAATAAGTCGTTTATTTACACCAGTCTTACTTATTCTGATGGTTATGGGGGCGACGGGATGCAGTCCCGAGATCCGTACAGACAGGGATACATTATTCCAGACATCAACTATCAGTGCGCTGATGAAAGGCGTGTATGATGGAAGCATGGCAGTCGGCCAATTACGTCCTTATGGGGATTTCGGGCTGGGGACGTTCCAGGCGCTGAACGGGGAGATGCTGGAACTGGATGGTATATTTTATCGGGCGAACCTGGATGGAAGCATCACCGTTGTGCCGGATGACACGATTACTCCCTTTGCAGTCGTCACATTTCTTGACAACGACAAGGTTATTGCAGTCAATAAACAAATGGATTTGAACCAGCTTCAGTCGTACATCGACGGCCAACTGGCAAGCCAGAACCTCTTTTACGCAGTGAAAATCGAAGGCAAATTCAGCTATATGAAGACCCGCAGTGTGCCAGAGCAGGTCAAACCTTATCCTCCCCTGACGGAAGCTGTGAAGAATCAGCAGGTGACCGAGTCCCATGATATAGAAGGCACAGTAATAGGGTTCAGGTGCCCGCCGTACGTTGATGGAGTGAACGTGCCGGGATACCATTGCCACTTCATCGATAAGGCCAGGAAAGTGGGTGGCCATGTCCTTGATCTTCAGACTGCAGACGTCAAGATAACAATCGATGACACGGCAAATTTCGTCATGGAGTTGCCAGGCACCCAGGGTTTTTACAAGGTCAACCTGGGCACAGGCGCTCCCGCCGGCCTCCAACAGGTTGAACAGGGTAAATAATATACTGCATTGCAAATTCCGAACATAAACAGCTTTCATAAATATATAAGGTCCAGGATACGATAAGACTGGGAATTTCTATTTGAGTTTATGTAGCTCTTTGAATTTGGAATTTACCGAACCCCGGTATTCACTTCCCCTGTTCTTTGAGCGCCCGTTGTTCAAGTTTCTGTGTATATAGCTCCCATTCGGCTTTTTTCTGGCCGGATGCTTTCCAGAGAACGAAGGTGCAAACCTTCGCTCCTGACGGGATTGTGCATGTGAATTTAACCTGCCAGTCCGGGCTGACCCAGCCTTTATCCTGTACCGCGTCCAGCATGCCCTGAACCAGGTAGCGCTGGACACGGCAGTCGAAAGCTGAGTACTGGTCCTGGTGCGGGCACCACAGGATGTCAAAGCTAATTCTGTCTGCCGCTTCGATGCGCGGGTCTTCGAGCGAGGCGTATACAATCCGGTTTACGACGGTGGTGAAAAAGCTTACCATCTCTGCTTCGCTTAATCCTTCGGGCTTTGGCAACCCGGTGAAAATCTGCGAGCCTACGTCATACCCTATTTTACGGAGTGAGTTATTGACAACCTGCTGGCCCCTGGAGCCGAACTCCTGCTCGCAGTCTTTAAGTATCTGTACAACAGCCATGGCCTGCATGGTTCCCCATTGCCATAATACGGCGGGATCGAAATCCTTCCCTGACAACACCTCTTCCCTGAGACGTTTAACGCCTTTCGCATACGGCTGATTAAAGCGGAATTTGCCCCAATTCTTTTCCTTGCGGTTCTCCCAGTGCGCCATGATCTGCCTCCTCTGACCCTGAATAGACCTATTTTAACAGCAACCCCATGATTTTGACATGGTTTTTATATGTGGTAAACTCACCTATTATGCCTCAACGTAAGAAGCTTGGACCGTCATGGTTTGACAACCTGAAGATTAAATTAAAGCAGGCGCTGGGTATGAAGGTTATACTCTGCGATTCCTGCAAATATGATTGGCGCGGCGCCTGCCATCAGCCGGCGCGTCCTAATGCCGTATGGTGCCCGGACTATTCAAAGCGCGGGAACTGAATTAACCCTGTGCCGGACCCGGTGCCTGCAATACCCTGAGTGGAATGCGTACCATCTCATGACCTTCCACTACAGCGTGAATCGAATAAGCGCCGAACCTGGGAAATTCAATGTTATCGTAGCGTAGAGCTATACGGCCGGTATTTTCAGTACCGGTTGGAGGCCTGGGAATATTGATCTTGCCTATTAACGCAGGAACGATTTCGTGTCCGTCTTCATCAATCAGATGGACTTCAAAATTCTTTTCGCCCGCTTCAACGACCGTGGCCCTCATCTGGATGACCAGAAAAAAACTGGGGTGTTTAGCAGGTGCTTTCTGCGCAAATATGGTATCAAATCCTATACCCAGTGCGTTGATCTTGTTAGTCGCTTCGGCGTAGTCACAAATAAAGGCGAAATCTACCTGCATGGTGACCTTATTCTATCATGTTCAGCCTCCCCTGTTTTCTCCCTTTCAGGTGTCCGCAGGATATTTTTTCTTTGACTGTATATGTAGCTGATGGTATGATAAACGTACTCTGGGACGCAATCCGGGTTGTATATGGATAGTTCGCATACTTTATATTTCATAATAATTTTCATCTGTCTTATACTGTCTGCTTTCTTCTCTAGCGCCGAGGTGGCCATTATATCCATGAGCAGGATACGTGTTAAGCACTTGCTCAGTAATGATGTCAAATTTGCCGACCTGCTGAACAGCCTGAAGGAAAAACCCGGCATGTTCCTGTCGGCAATCCTGCTTGGCAATACACTGGTGGTCATTTTAGCGACCTCTTTGGCTACCATCATCGCTGTGAACTGGTGGGGAGAGAGCCTGGGAGCTGTATTGGCCACGATTATTCTTACCGTCGTGATCCTGATAGTCTGTGAAGTGATTCCCAAGACCGTTGCGGCTAATAATGCTGAGAAACTGGCCCTCGCTTATACAATTCCTGTCCAACTGTTAATCTGGATTCTATATCCATTTGTCTGGGTGCTGAACAAAATAGGAGCGGGTTTCACGCGCATGGTAACTGACAGTGCGGAAATCAAGCCCACTGTGGATGAGGCTGAGATACGCACTGCCATTGACGTTGGCGAGGCGGAAGGCGTATGGAAAGATACGGAAGCGGACATGATACACAAGGCTTTTGAGTTTCCCGACCGCCCCGTAAGTGATGTTATGTGGCCTCGTACGGAAGTAAGGTTTATTGAGGAAGGTACAAGCCTGGATGAGTTTCTCAAGATATACACCGATCATCCACATTCCAGGTTCCCCGTTTACAAGGAGACTCTGGACAATGTCATTGGTATGCTGACGATCAAAGATGTGTTGATGGCCCTGGCTAAAAGCGAAATCAAACCTTCGGATCCAATTGATGGCCTGGTCAGGCAGGCATACTTCGTGCCGGAGACCAAGCGTCTGGGCGAATTGCTGGCGGAAATGAGGGACCATAATTTCCATATGGCCGTAGTTATTGATGAGTTTGGAGGTGTGGCAGGTGTAGCCAATCTGGAGCACCTGGCGGCGGAGATCATGGGCAGTATAGGTGACGAGATGACCGCCGGAGAGAAAGAGATCACACCTATAGACGCCAATACCTTTGAAGTGGATGGCGGCCTGAGAGTGGAAGAAGCTAATGACGAACTGGATCTCGATCTGCCTGCGGGGGAGTATGATACAGTGGCAGGATTCATTTTAAGCCACCTGGGCCGTATACCCAGGCAGGGGGAGCACTTCAAGTACCGCAACCTCAAAATGGCCATAACTGAAATCGTGAACCGGAAAATTGAGCGTATCACTATAACCAGGGAAAAGAATGCACCGCTTGCGCCTTAAGTTCAGCCGCGGTGAAAAGCTTAAGTTTCTATCACACCTTGATTTAATGAGACTATGGGAGCGTGCTTTGCGCCGCGCCGGCATGCCTCCCTCATATTCTGAAGGTTTCAGCCCCCATCCTAAAATTTCGCTGGCAGCGCCGCTGCCAGTAGGTGTAACCAGCCAGGCTGAGATAATGGACGTTTTCCTGGGGCGCCGCATTACACCGGGTTTGTTTGTTCAGCGGGTTGTGCCCCAATTGCCCGACGGCATTGCCATCATCGACATTATGGCCGTTAATCTGCAGGCGCCTTCTTTGCAGTCGCGCCTGCGCCTGGCGGAATATATCGTTGAGATCAATACTCATGGAAATAGCCGCCATGTGGAAGAGGAAATAGCGTCATTGCTGGCAAAAGAGCAACTGGCCTGGCACCATGCACGCGACACAGGAGAACGGTACTATGACCTGCGAGCGTTAATCGATGATATCTGGCTCGATGCCAGGACCGATGCCGGTTACCGTATCGGTATGAGAGTACGTTGCGACTCCTCCGGTTCCGGCAGGCCCGAACAGGTGATCAAGGCATTGGGCTTCGATGAAACTCCCGTCTCTATTGAGCGGATTAAGCTGGTATTCGATTGAGCAACGCCGCCCTGTTTCAAATTTACTACATTTAGCAATATAATAAGCCGTTATAATTTGTAGCTCCGGGGAGGTCAATCATTAAACTGTATCTCATACGGCATGGCGAGACTGTCTGGAATCAGCAGCGCATCATA
>JAPLHL010000136.1 GCA_026389655.1 Chloroflexota bacterium | reverse complement strand
GTTGCAATGGGTGCATTAGCGGCAGGCTGCAAATTTCTTGCAGCTTATCCTATGACACCCTCAACCCCCATTATTGAATTTATGGCCGCATATGAAGCGGATTTCAATACCGTAGTAGTTCAACCTGAGGATGAAATTGCCGCAGTTCACATGGCGATTGGCGCATCATATGCCGGGGTCAGAGCAATGACCGTAACTTCCGGCGGCGGTTTCTCACTTATGGCAGAAGGGCTCGGCTTATCAGGCATGACAGAGACCCCGCTGGTGATTATACTCGGCCAGCGGCCTGGACCTGCTATCGGCCTTCCAACCAGGACCGAGCAAGGTGATTTGCAATTTGCCATCCATGCTTCGCATGGCGAGTTCCCCAGAGCAATATTTGCACCGAGTACTGCAGAGAATGCATTCTGGTTGACTATTAAAGCATTCAATACCGCCGAGAAGTACCAGGTCCCTGTCATTCTTCTTACCGACCATTATCTGGCCACGTCATATTTCACAGTGGATAAATTCGATACCTCGGCCATCGTTATAGACCGCGGGTTACCTCTTAACGAAGATGAAATGGGTAAGTTATCAGAATACAAAAGACATAGGATCACCGGCTCAGGTATTTCGCCGCGGGCTTTTCCGGCCTTGAGCCAGGCTCTGGTAGTGACAGACTCCGATGAACATAATGAAGAAGGTCACCTAATCGAAGATGCAGCAACTAGAGTGAGAATGACGGACAAACGCCTCAAAAAGACCTCCGCCTTACGTAAGGATATCGCTTTCCCTCTAATATACGGCCCCAGGGCGGCAAATATCACGCTTGTTGGATGGGGCAGCACATTCGGTCCTCTATACGAAGCATCAACATCCCTGCGCAAACAAGGTGTTAATATCAATTTGTTGCACTTTACGGAGATATGGCCATTTCCCACACGTGGTGTCAGCAGCCTGCTCATTAACTCGGACAAAATATTTATTATTGAAAATAATGCCACGGGCCAATTCTCAAATTTGTTCATATCCAAAACAGGACTAAAAGTACATTCCACCATCTTAAAATACGATGGCCGCCCGTTTACTTCTGATTATATTATTAAGGAATTGAGCCGGGAGCAACTATAATGCCTGTCACTATCAATGATTACGCGGGTTTACAACCTGCATGGTGCCCGGGCTGCGGCAACTTCGGAATATTGTCAGCCCTCAAAATGGCACTGGTAGACCTCGGCATTCCACCGCATAAACTGCTTGTCGTATCCGGAATCGGTCAGGCCGGCAAATTGCCGCATTACATGAAATGCAACACTTTCAACTCTCTGCATGGGTGCCCCTTACCTGTGGCTATTGGCGCCAAAATTGCCAACCGTGAATTAGTCGTGATAGCGGTCGGTGGCGACGGCGACGGCTACGGTGAAGGAGGCAACCACTGGATACATTCCATGCGCCGAAATCACGATATTACCTATATGGTGCACAACAACCAGGTTTATGCATTGACCAGGGGGCAGGCTTCGCCAACAAGCGGAGCAGGCTTCTTCTCAAAAACAACCCCCGAGGGAGCGCCTGCGCCTATCAACCCGTTAGCCCTGGCTGTAGCCAGCAATGCAAGCTTCGTCGCCCGCGGATTTGCAGGAGAGGTGGAGCATCTGGCCGGATTAATTAAACTGGCAATTAGCCATAAGGGATTTTCGTTCCTGGACATCTTGCAACCATGCGTCACGTTTAATCACGTTAATACATATGAGTGGTTCAAGAAAAGAGTCTATAAGCTCGATGCAGACAAGAGCTACGACCCATCTAATAAACTGGCCGCATTCGAGAAAGCGCAGGAATGGGATGAGCGTATACCTCTGGGCATAATTTACAGGAAACAGCGGCCCACATATGAGGATTCTATGATTGCCCTTGCCGGCCTGCCTCTCGTAAAGCAAAGTATCGAGCCCGCACGCGTAGAGAAAATGATGGCCGATTTCTTATAGGCTGTGGAGCTCGACTTTTTGACGCGCAGCTTACTTCATCCATATAATAATCCAGCGGTTTCTTCCGACTTGCCCCAATAATTAGCAAAAAGAGGCTCGAATGTCATACTGTAACTATATTAAAGCGTTTATACTCGTAACCTGTGTTCTCACAGGCATTTTTTCTGCGTGCTCATCCCAGGCCACTCAGAGTACAAACTTCGACCCTGCAAAAAAGTACGCAGCATTTGCGGTAGTAAATTTACCTGCTTCCACCAGTATCCTCGATAATGCAAAACAGCAATCAATAGCAGATGGATTGGAGATTGGGCCAATAGAATATTACAGCACACAAACGAAAGACTTTGATCCCGTCGTCAAGAAGTTAACCATTAGCAAACAGATCACGGTAATATGGGTTGTCGGGGGACTGATGGACGTTCCAGCTATTAGAAAGAGCACTACAAAATTCGGCTTTGCGGGTAATGTCAGGTTTATGCCAGTATCCGGCCAAACTATTCCCGGTCAGTGAAGCTGTTCATCAATACTTCGGGATTTTCGGACTACAGTTAGCTTCAGCCCATCCATAGAGGTAACGATTACCTCTTCTCCTTTCTCCACGTTACCTTCCGTTCCGGACGCTTGCCACAGCTCCCCGCACACCCGTACGTATCCTTCGGGATTTAGCGAACGTTCAACTACGCCTGTACTGCCAACAATGGATTCAGGCGAATTAACTGCCTCATACAGTATCGTAGGATGCCCGATACGATACATAAAGTACGAAAAAACGGCGAAGCCTGCAAGCACTAAAATGACACCCCATATAGGTACCACAATCCCAAATAGCGGCATCAGCCATAAAAATAATGCGGCAATGCCCGCTTCTTCGATAACCGTGCTTATTATCGAATAGACTGTATGCCAGCGTGCCGATTTCTTTTTAGCCAATCTCTGTTCCTTCGATCAGTTTTTTAATCTAGATATGATTATGTCATAACTGAATACGCGGGTAAAGACCGATACAATGTTACCTGTGCTAAATGATATAATCTCCGTAATAGGGACTATGCGAGTGGAATTTCGATGGCACAAACCGACAGCGTAACACAAAGAATCGCCGACCTAAGGCAGCAGATCAATTATCACAATAACCGCTATCATGTTCTGGACAGCCCTGAAATCAGCGATGCTGAATATGACGCACTGGTCCGGGAACTCAAGAAGCTTGAGGAAGCACACCCTGAACTCATCACCCCTGACTCTCCAACTCAGCGGGTCGGCGCTGAGCCGGTACAGGCTTTCGGAGTCGTAGTACATCCACGTCCGTTGCTAAGCCTGTCAAACGCATTTACCGATGAGGACTTAGATAACTGGTTCAACAGGATATCCAACCTCGCACCTGGGCAAAATTTCGATTTCGTCTGTGAACTGAAGATAGATGGACTGGCAGTAGCACTAGCATATGAAAATAGGATACTGACTACTGGGGCTACCAGAGGCAACGGCTACCAGGGAGAAAACATAACACAAAATTTGAAAACAATCAGAAGCATCCCGCTTTCAGTGCCTTCAGACGCTCCACCTCGTTTCGAGGTTAGAGGAGAAGCCTATTTACCTAAAGAGGGGCTTAATAAGCTGAATGAGGAACGAGCCCGAGACAAGCTGCCTCTTTTTGCCAATCCCCGCAACGCTGCTGCAGG
>JAPLHL010000356.1 GCA_026389655.1 Chloroflexota bacterium | reverse complement strand
TTTTGTTGCTCTAAGATATCTTCCTCGCACAGCCTGCAAATATTCCAGTACGCTGCCTCGTGTCATGTGTTCCTCCGTTGGGTAACACTACTTTTGAGGCAACGATACTACTTTCGGTAACAATTATTATGACGCAATGCGTCATATACATTTTTTAGTATTACTGATGTATAATCGAATAAATACAGGTTTAAGTATATTATAGATGCTGCAGAGTTTCGTCTGTCCACGTTGTAACAATTTATCTTTCATGGGGCAGCGTTTTTGTGGCTATTGCGACCTGGCTTTCCTTTACACTTGCCCGCTCTGCGGGGCCGAGGTTGGGTCTGGCAATAGCTTCTGCGGGGCCTGTGGCACTAAGGTGGAATGGGTGGAAGGCAATGCCCCGCCTTTGCAGTCGGAACCGGCTGTAATGACAAACACCGGGATTGACGCCGAGCAAGAGGCTCTTCCTGCGCAACAAATTTCCCTTACACAACAGACTCCCCAGGATAAGGCTGAAGCTCACCAGGAACGCAGTTTCGCTTTGCTCAAGGATGGACATTACGGCCTCGCTATAGATGAATTGACCAAGGCCATAGAATACGATCCAGGCAAAGCGATCGTCTACTTACTCAGGGGAGGCGCTTATTATAAGAAGGGTGAATACGATAAAGCCCTCCCTGACCTCGATAAGGCCATCGAGCTTGATTCGAATCTTCCCGCCGCATTTTATAACCGCGGCAGCATTTTTTATTACAGGAAGCAATTCGACAGGGCTATTGCCGATTTCTCACGTGCCATTGCGATGGATAACAAGGACCCCGGGGCGTATCACAATCGCGGCTGCGCTTTCATTATGAAAGGGCAATATGACAAGGCCATCGATGACCTCAGCCGGGCAATCGAACTTGATACCAGTGATCCCCGTGTCTATTGCAGCCGAGGTAGAGCATATGTGTTGAGCAGCCAGAAGGCCCAGGCTACGGAAGATTTTCGCAAGGCCATCAGTATGACCTCTGACCCCGATGTTATTCAAAAGGCGGAGGAAATACTACGCGAGTTGAATGAAGAATAGCCGGGACGGCCGGACGCCAGGTAAACTCAGGGGCATAACCGGCTCATGTATTCTCAGTCGAACTGGAGTCGTCTCCCTCTATAAGTTGGACCTCATTTTCTATCGGCTCCAACTCCTCAATGCCCCGCTCCTTCCTGATATCATCAATTCTTTTAAGCGGCCGCTCGAGCTTGCTTTTACGTGTAGTAGAGAGGTGATCGAATTCCTTTTGCGCTTCATATATTTTCTTGCCCATCTTGTCCATGCTTTCCGCGTACTTTTCCCACTGAATCTGGAAGACCTTGACCTGCTGGATGATTTCGTCAATGGCCTTTTCGGTTTTGAAGCTATTCACGGCCTGGTTGATAAGGGCCAGCACGGCGTAGAGAGTGACGGGCGAGCACAGCACCACCTTGCTCTGTAAAGCATAATCGATGATTTCGGTATCGTTTTCATTGATGAAACGGTAGACTTGCTCGTTAGGAATCAGCACCAGGACGTAGTCAACCGTGTTTTGCTCGGGGTCGATATAGTCCCGGGTGGTTACTTCTTTTATACGCTGCCGGGTATCCTTCATGAAGGCAGTTTTGAAGCCTTCACGATCAGTGTCTGCTTCGGCATCAATATATTTCTTGTAATTGTCCAGCGGGAACTTGACGTCCATATTCAGTTGAAGACTATTGGGCATCAGGAAGGTATAGTCCGGCCTGTTGCCGGTAGACTCGCTAACCTGCTGCTTGCGGTAATTGATGCCCTCAACGAAGCCGATAATGCGCAGGATGTCGTCGGCCATGCGCTCACCCCACTGACCCCTGGCCCTGGTGTTGCCCAGCGCCAATTGGAGCTTACCGGTTGTCTCCTGCAGCTTCGTGGTTTGTTCTGATGCCAGTTTTAATTGCTCCGACAGCTGTCCGGTGGAAAGTGCGCGATTTTTCTCAAGCTCGCTTACCAGACTTTCGACGTTTTTAAGATTGTCCCGTACTTCCTTGATAGACTGGTCGATGAGCAGCTTCTTTGTATCAAGGTTCTGCTCACCGAGTTGGGTGTGTTTGGACAGTACCTGCTCTGACACATCCACCAGGTGTTGAACGGACGCCTGCATAGAGGTATCAGTGAAGGCAGCGAGATTTTTCTGTATCTCGCCACCAATGGTCATAATATCCTGCCTGTAATACGGCTTATATATGCGGGTGATAACGATAGTCACGGCCGTTCCGATAACCAGTCCCCCAAGAAATATCAGCGCGTATATTAGCAGTTCATTCATAGCTTACCACCTCAGTCTATTATTATATTTACCCTGACCATGCATCATAAGTGCCAGGGAATAAGGTCCTGCCAGCTTTTATCAATTCCCATGGTCTTGGCTATCATAAAAAGAGAGATCAGCAGCACGGTCAAAGCAATAGCGAATATTATGGAGGCAACGATTATGCCGATGCCCCACCACATCCACTTCCTCTGTGTCCTTTGGAAATGCTCGATATTGTCCCATTTTTTATGCTGCCAGGCCCATTCGTTGCCGCGGACGCCCAGGATTATTCTCATTGTCAGGCTGATAACCCAACCTATATATGGTATAAATCCGAGAATTGCGATAAGCGAGATCCAGACGTTGTTGCCGAGGCCCCAAATCCATGTTAAAAGAAAGCCGCCCCAACTCCATCCTTTTATGTCCGGCGGCACCGGAGAATTTGCTCCCATGCCTGATGCATATGGTTCTACAATGCCTGTTTGGCCGGGCCAGGAGCCGGTTTTCAGGCGTGCTTCCAGGCACTGGTTACAGTAAATCTGGCCGCCGATATCGGCTTTGCATTCAGGGCAGACGAAACTGCCGCAACTGCAGCAGGACCCAATAGCGTCGCGGTCCGGATGAATAGCGCATTTCATACTCATTCGTTACCTTCCTTGTGCTTAATTCACTCCGGGTGCTAATACCAGCGGGTACCGGACTGTTGAAAAGCCCAGAGCAGTAAAATGAGGCCGGTAATCATCATAAACAATATGAATACAGTTATAGCTATTGATACAACCCAACCCCATACTGTCCAGGTATGCTGCACACTCTTAAAATGTTCAACGCTCTCCCATCGCCTGGATTGCCATGCCCAGTCGTTGCCTTTGAAAGCCAGTACCCAGGGCATAACCAGCCACCCCAGATAGGGGATAAATACTAGAAATGACCACCATACACTATTACCTATGCCCCAGATCCAGGTTAGAAGGAAGCCCCCCCAATTGAACTCGCCCAGTCCGGGAGGTACCGTGGCGCTGCTTCCCATGCCCGAAGTGTTTCCGGGTTGGGCGCCTGCCGGACCTGCAGGTCTGGCGAGGCCTGCGCCGGCAACTTTCTTCTGGATGCAGGAATTGCAGTAAATTTTACCGTCAAAAGCTACCTTACACTCAGGGCAGACTGTCTTGCTGCATTCAATACACTGACCAACTGCTTCGCGGTCGGGGTGGTGATAGCAATACATACGAACCTCCTGTCAATATAAGGGCGCTGAGTGAAATTACCCCGGGCCATATTAACCATATTAAGTAAAGTATATTTCATGTGCGCTTAACAAATCTACCTCGATTTTTCAGGGAAGCAATAAACCTTTTAAAAGAAGACAGCGTTCTACATATTAGAAAGACGCGAGAAATAATTAAAGAGGTCAGCAAAACATGGGCACTAATATTCAGTTCGCAGCTATTTTGCTAGGATATTCGATCGTTTGCTCATTCATGGTTTTGCTGGCCTGTGCACATTAGTCAGCCTTTTTTCTTCCCCACTCCTGTTTCTCCTCAAGATGTGGGGAAGTTTTTTATTGCCCGGACGTGGGGTAGCGGAATATACTAACCTAGCAGTAAGAATTATCCAGAGGTTAAAATACTTGAGGATAGGTGTTATTTCAGATACCCATGTAAGGTTCTTTGCAGAGCTCCCTCAGAACCTTGTAAAAGCACTTTCAACAGTCGACCTGATAATACATGCCGGTGACATTATTACGATGGATGTTATAAAAGGGTTGGAAACGCTGGCGCCGGTCAAAGGTGTGTGCGGGAATATGGATTATCCGGAGGTAAGGGTAGCCTTGCCGGAGAAACAGATATTCGAGATAGAAGGTAAGAAAATAGGAGTGGTGCACGGGAGGGGTGGGCCATCGACACTGGAGTTAAGCGTACTGCAGCTTTTTGATGGAGTGGACGTGATAGTGTTCGGGCATAGCCATATTGCAACGAACAAGATCGTTAACGGCGTACTGCTCTTTAATCCGGGCAGTGCGCGCGATTCCTATGGAGTGTTAAGCGTGGGAGAAAACACGGAAGGGAAAATTGTAAGAGGCTACTATTGAAATGAAAGATAGCTGGAAGGAATACGAATTTCTGGACCACCCATTGCTGATTAGTAGTCTTTTCTATCCGCGACCGGATTATTATGCCGAACCCGACTCGGACCACATGCTGCACGTTGACTTGCCTGTTGAAGACGGTATCAGCATCTCCTGTGAGCTCTATTTTAGCGACAAAAATGATCCCTGTATCCTCTATTTTCACGGTAATGGTGAACTGGCCAGCGAATACGGGGATGTCGGGATGGTCTTTAGCGGCGCTGGAATCAATCTTTTTGTGGCTGATTACCGCGGTTATGGAAGAAGCGGAGGACGGCCAACTGTCAGCAATATGCTGAAAGACTCACACGAGCTGCTCAAGGGGTTCAAGAGTACCTTAGCGAAAAGAGGCTTTAAAGGCAGCCATTTTATAATGGGGCGTTCGCTGGGAAGCGCATCGGCGATTGAACTGGCGGCTAACTATCCCGCTGAGTTCAAAGGGCTCATAATCGAAAGCGGATTTTGCGATATTACAGACCTTTTGGGGCAGTTCGGATTGTCCCCTGTTGACGCTCAACGTTCCGGCTTTGAAACGCCTGGTTTGGACCGGGTCCGGCAGATTGCCATGGCCTCGCTAGTTATTCATGGTGAATTTGATTCGATTGTACCGCTGGCTGAAGGTGAAAAAATATTCCACAATTTGATATCAACTGACAAGCGTATGGTTGTTGTCCCGAATGCCGACCACAACTCAGTTTTCATGGAAGACACCGACCTTTACATGCATGAGCTGGGTGATTTCGTGAAACGGAATAAATAAAAAAGGCCCCCTCCTTCCGGAGGGGGCCTTTAAATGACAAGCTATTTCTTTTCTTCTTTGACAGGAGATGCTTTGGCAGGAGCTTCTTCTTCCGCTTTCTCTGCAGCGCCCTCAACTTCTTCACCCTCGACTGCTGCGGCAGGAACTACCTCTTCTTCAACTACCTTACGGACCTCAGCGACCTTGATGATCATCTGGTCGGGGTCAGCAAGAATGGTAATTTTATCACTGACTTTAATATCTTTAACATGCAGGGACTGCTCCGGCACTGCCAGGCTGGAAATGTCCACCTCGATGTTGTGAGGCAGGTCGTCCGGAAGAGCTTCAATTTGTAGAGTATTCATAGCATGAAGCAGGGATACATTCTTCAGCTTTAAGGCGGGCGCTTCACCGATAAACACCAGGGGCACCTCAGCCTTCAGCTTCTCCGTCATCCTGACCTGGTAAAAATCAACATGAATGGGTTCTCCGGTCATAGGATTCCGCTGAATATCACGGATAATAACGTTTGATGGGGATGCAGCGTCTGCCATCTTGATTGAAATCAGATCAGTGCCGCCCGCCCTGGCCAGAAGATGGCTTAACTTGCGGACGTCAACCTGGACAGGCAAAGATTCAATCCCATGGCCGTAAATATTGCATGGAATTAATCCACCCCTGCGCAGAAATCTAACTTTCTTTCCCGTAATATCTCTTTTCTTTACTTCAAGCTCAAGTCTTCTCATCGTCTTTCTCCAGAGTTAGTAACAAAACATAAAGATTAACTTGTTTGAGGCCTAAAGTCAAATTCCTTTAGTGCCATTTAATTTTTGTGCTTTAGCCCGGCAGGTTGGGAATAGGCCTTGCATGCCGCAAAGGTTACAATCGTAATGGCGGCAGTCCTGAGTTAAATCAAGAGAAAACATGCTCTGCCGCTCTCTTTTCAGGAAAGCATTACTTATACCGGAACTTATGTGCTGCCATGGCAATACTTCTTCCGGGTCACGATCGCGATGCGCATAAAAAGATGGGTCAACTCCGCATTCATCGAATGCCTGTTGCCATTTGCTGAAATCAAGGAACTCGCTCCAGGTATCAAGCCGGCAGCCCTTTTTCCAGGCGGTATATATGACCGGACCCAGGCGGCGGTCGCCCCTGGAAAGCACCGCCTCCAGCAGGCTGGTTTTGGGATCATGCCAGGATAACTGTACGTTGCCGCGTTTTATCTGAGTTTGCAGCAGGTTGTGCTTTTGATTTAGCATCTCTTCCCGGTCTTGGGCTGACCACTGGCAGGGAGTGTGGGGCTTGGGGACGAAGGAGGAAACCGAGACCCTGACCCTGGGAGGCCGTCCCCGGATACCCTTACCCAACCTGCAAATGGTGTCGACCAGACTTGCGATGGCTGCGACATCATCGAGTGTCTCTGCTGGAAGCCCAACCATGAAATATAGCTTGAGATTCATCCAGTCTTTCTGGAAGGCCGTAGAGAAAGCGTCCATCATAGCTTCCTGCGGAATATATTTATTAATAGCCTTTCTCATGCGCTCACTTCCGGCCTCAGGGGCAAAAGTAAGAGTGGTCTTGCGGCCGGAGGGGAGGGAATCGATCAGGTCAATAGACGACTTATCCAATCTCAAGCTCGGTAAGGATACCTGGATACCATCATCAGCATATTTATTCGTGATGCTCCCAATAAGGTGGTTGATTCCGCTGTAATCACCGGAACTGAGCGAAACCAGGGAAAGCGTGTTATAACCGGAGTTTTTAAGCAGGCAATCAACGGATTCAAGTACCTTTTCTTCGGGTAACTCCCTTACAGGCCGGTATAGCACACCCGCCTGGCAGAAGCGGCATCCCCGGCTGCAGCCGCGTTGGATTTCTACGGCTGCCCGGTCGTGAATCACTTCAATATAAGGTACGACAGGCCTTATTACGGGTTTAAGCTCGCTGGCAATGACGCGTTGAATGTTATCCGGTGCATTCATGTCTGTGGGGGTGAGTGCATTGAGAGTCCCGTCTGCGTGGTAAGAAGGTGAGTAGAAGAGCGGCACGTAGATGCCGGGGAGCCGGCAGAGCTGCCGCAGCAATTCAAGCCTATTCTGTTTATACTTATGCCAGGTGTTAATGATACCCGGCATTGCATCTTCAGCTTCACCTACAAAGAACGCATCGATGAAATCGGACATGGGTTCCGGGTTCATGGCGCAACTGCCGCCGGCGATAACCAGAGGGAACCTGTCATCCCGTTCACGGCTGAATAAAGGGATACCGGAAAGATCCAGCATGTTTAACACTGTTGTGCAGCTTAATTCGTACCCAAGCGAAAATCCGATAATGTCGAATTGATTCAGGGGATGACGGGTCTCCAGGCTGTACAGCCGCAGGCTATGCTGTCTGAGCTGGTCTTCCATATCAGGCCATGGGGCATACGCTCTTTCAGCAAGCACACCTGGCATGGCATTCAGCAATTCATAGAGTATGGGGATTGCCATATTGGACATTCCCACTTCATAGATATCAGGAAAAGCCAGCGCCACTTTAACGGCGACAGCATCCCAATCCTTGGCCATGGAATTCCATTCCCCGCCGGTATACCTGGCAGGTTTTGTGACTTTGTGAAAGATGCTATCCTCTATTATGTCCATTTTCGCAACCTTTCAATTATAGCTGGCCAATAACACACGTACAATAATAGTTGCGAAATTCCCGCTGGAACTCACGGATATTACTAGCCATGATATATTGACACCTGATAAAGTTAAAGAGTATATAATAGTCAATACATTTGTTCCCTCTGTTAGGAGGCTGCACGGGGGTCTGTTAAATGGTGAGGAAAGAACGTAAGCAAGAGCAAAAGAAACCCAAATCAAAAGTTAAAAAACGGCTTGCTTCTGCAAAAAAGAGCGCAGTTACCAGAGTTGCGAAGGTTGAGAAAAACGAGCCGGAAACCGTTGAAACTATGCCTCCCATGCTTCCAATTGGTGATTTACTTTCTGTAGTGCGCCTGGGGATATGTTTTTTTAGCAAAGATGACAAAGTTGTTTACTGCAACGAGCATTTTTCAGAGATAACGGGATTGCAACTGGAAAAACTGGCTGGCAAAAAGCTCAGGAAAAATATGTTGTGGGGCGCCAGGGGGCAGCAGGACGAGTTCCAGGAACTATTCGCAGAGGCAAGGGAATCCGGCAAGCCTTTATTGCGCGACCGTCTGCCGGTGGGTACCGGGGAAGAAGATCAGAGACACTGGAACCTTAACCTGCTGCCGCAGTATGAGAGTAATGCCGAGTATAGCGGCATGTACCTGGTTATTGAGGATGTTAGTGACATCCGGCCCAGGGCCGGCATTATGGAGCTAATTAACGGCTTCCAGCAGGCCGCGTTGCATCACAATGAAACGCAGGGCTTGCTGGACGACCTGGTTGATGTTCTAAAGGATTTCAGCAATTGCTCTTATGTAAAAATAGCCATAGTCGACAAAACCGCCAACCAGGTAATCAAGGCAGAGACAGGGAGTGGACCTGGCCTATGGGATGCAGACCAAGTAGTATCAAGTGACTCAATAGACAGAGTTTTTAGTGAGGATGGAAGTGAAATACTTCCCTATCGGACCAGTGGGGGATCGATTTATCTGGAGAATATTAACCAAGCTGAAGACAGTCTGGAAGGAGCGTTGAAGGACCTGGTTGTCAATGCTCGGAACTCATACGGTTTCCAGTCCCTTTCTCTCATACCTATCAAATTGGACAGTAGAATTACCGGATTTATCCAGATGGCCAATAAGAAAGCCGGCGGCATTCCGGGCGAAACACTGGAAGCGGTGGAAAATACTGCCAACCAGCTCAAGATAATACTGGACAGGATAGGCTTGAAAGATGATGTTCGCAGGCAGCGGGAAAACTTGCTGCGGCAGATGCATGAACGTAGCGCCCATCTTGAGGCCTTAAGCGAAAGGCTTAAACAAGAGATATCTGAACGCAAGAAGGCGCAGGAAGAAATGCGTTTGCAGCGTGACCTTGCAACCGAGTTTAGCGGTATAAGTAACATGGGCGAAGCTTTGCATCTCTGTCTGAATACCGCGATACGCGTGGCGGGAGTGGATTCCGGGGGGATTTATATAGTAGACGGGCAAACGGGCCAGTTGGCCTTGATGTGCAGCACGGGGCTATCCGACGAATTCGTGGAAAGCGTTTCTCACTATGATGCTACTTCACCCAATGCTCAATTGGTAATGGGAATGAAGCCTATTTACTCTCGCCTCAATGATCTTGAATCGTCGCTAGGCGACCTATACAAGATGGAAGGCCTGAAAGGTGCGGGTATAATTCCCATCCCGCACGATGACAGGGCCATAGGTTGCCTGATCATTGCATCCCATGTCCATGATGAGATTCC
This sequence comes from Chloroflexota bacterium, assembly GCA_026389655.1. GTDB lineage: Bacteria > Chloroflexota > Dehalococcoidia > GIF9 > UBA5629 > JAFGLP01. The sequence goes on along the minus strand of JAPLHL010000356.1, from coordinate 5,387 downwards.
GTTAAACCAGCGCAGTTCGCTTGAGGCGGTGTCTGCCCAAATAGGATCTGTAATAGCCAGAATACAGGACAGGAAAGCCCTGGAGGATAGCGAGGAACGGTACCGGACGCTGTTTGCAAGAACTGCCAACCCTATCCTGGTTATGGATATCGATGGCAATTACATTGACGGTAATGACGCCGCTTTGGCATTCCTTGAATGCACCAGAGAAGAATTACTTGCTATGAACGTCAGGAATACGTTGCCACCGTATTTAGATGATCAGTGGTTGAAGAATTACCGGAATGTCTGGGAGACCGGGGGAACGGTTGAAAGGGACTATTATGTCTGGGGTAAGATAAAAGTCCTTGAGGAGACTATTACACCCATGCAGCTTGGCGGGCGCAGGATTGTATTCGGGATCGGCAAGGATATCACTGAACGTAAAAGGATCGAACTTGCCCTGCGTGCCAGCGAAGAGATGTTTAAGAACATTGTAGAGCACAGCAATGATATATTTTTTATCCAGGATAACAAACGCAATTTCAGCTATATAAGCCCGCAAATCGAAACTATCAGCGGATATTCCCGGGAGGAATTATCAACCAAATGGCACGAATTCTTAACTGGCAATCCTGTAAATACAGAAAGCCAAAAATATGCTGAAGAGGCCATACGCACTGGTGAGAGACAGCCTGCATATGAGTATGAATTCTATAAAAAAGATGGTGGCGCCATCCTGTTTGAAGTCAACGAAACACCCATTAAAGACGCGGACGGAAGCTTTTCAGGATTTGTTGGTGTAGCACGGGACATCACGGAGCACAAAAAGATGGAGCAGGCGCTGGTTGCGAGTGAATCCAGGTATCGCAGCCTGGTGGAAAGCGGGGGCGCCGGCGTTGCCACAGTGAATATGGCAGGGCAAATCAGTTTTGCAAATGATGCATTATGCCGGATGACAGGCTATTCGAAGGAAGAAGTCCTGATGAAGCAGTTTACGGATTTCGTACATCACGGGGACATAGAGAATACAATAAAACTATTCGCTGACGCGATAAAGCTTAAGAAGTCCCACGACTATGTGCAGTTTCGCCTTGTCCACAAAGGGGGGAGAGACGTCTGGTTTTATACCAACCCGACTGAAATGGTCATAAACGGTGAGATTGTCGGCTTCTGCGTCATCCTACAGGACGTAACAGAGCGCAGGAAAGCGGAAGAAGCGGTACGGTTGAGCCAGGAGAAATTCAGGGATCTTGCTGACCTGTTGCCTCAAGTGGTTTTTGAGGCGGATACCGAAGGAACATTTACTTACGTGAACAGACGCGGGTATGAGGTGTTTGGATACACACCGGATGAGGTAATTGGCAAAATGAATGTCACTGGCGTCATTATCCCTGCAGAGCGTGAAAGCGTGCTCAAGAATTATTTCGAAGTCCTGGCTGGAGAAACGACTGCCGGGCATGAATATACGGCAATGAGGGAAAATGGCAGTACATTTAATGCAATTGTATTCACAAATACGATTATTGAGGGAGATAAGGCGGTCGGCCTGCGAGGTGCTTTCACCGATGTATCTCTAGTAAAAAGGGCAGAGAATGCTTTGCGAGAATCCGAAGAAAAATACCGGTCGGTCGTCGAGAATGCCGGGGAAGCCATTTACATTGCGCAGGATGGGAAAGTTAAATTCGCCAACCGGCGGACGTTCGAAATAATCCATTACACGAAAGAGGAGCTTTTCTCCAGACCTTTTACAGACGTAATTCATCCTGAAGACAGGGAGATGGTTGTCCAGAGATATACGAAGAGGCTGCAGGGAGATGAGACTGTTCCAGTATATGCCTTCCGCATAATAGATAAAGACGGCACTATCAAATGGCTTAAACTCCGGGCCAGTCCTATTCAATGGGAGGGCCGGCCGGCTACCTTGAACTTTGTAACGGATATTACCGAGAGCAAACAGGCCGAGCAAGCCTTGAAAGAAAGCGAGGAGAGATACCGTCTGCTGGCTGAGAATTCCCTTGATGTCATCTGGACTGCCAATATGCAGGGCGAGTTAACATATGTCAGCCCGTCGATCCGCTACTTTGTGGGGCGTTCCGCTGAAGAGATCATGGAAATGTACAAGAAGGGCACTTTGACGCCCGGTATATTCGGTGTTGCTGAGGAAGAAGGTAAACGTTTTTTAAATGGGCTGCGGACTCTCCGTGAAGATCCATCTCGCATGCTGACCTTCGAATTTGGGCTTAAACATTCTGATGGGTTCACATCCTGGGTTGAAGCGAAGATGAGCATTATGCGTGACCAAAATAGTCAGGCTGCGGGAATACTGGGTATTGTGCGAGACATTACCCAGCAGAAAAAAATGACCGAACGGCTAGTCAGTACTGACCGGCTGGCATCACTGGGTGAGATGGCGGCGGGGTTGGCACACGAGGTGAATAACCCGCTTACGGCCGTCATGGGTTTCGCCTACCTTCTCCAGCAGAACCCCAATACTCCGCCGGAGATCAAGAATGACGTAGATGCGATATACCGTGAGGGGAAACGGGCGGCAGAAGTGATTAAGAGCTTCTTGATTTTTGCGAGGGGTCATAAACCGGAAAAACAGGCCGTCTATATCAATGACATACTTGTGGGAGTACTCAGGCTCAGGCATAGCCAGATGAACAAAGAAAATATCGAGGTGGCTACAAATTTGGCGGATGACCTTCCGGCCATCCAGGGTGACGTATCGCAACTCCAACAAGCCTTCTTAAATATTGTTTTGAATGCGGAATACTTCATGTACAAAAGCCATCGCGGCGGGCACCTCTCGTTAAGCAGCGTATTGGCAGACGGAAAGGTCGTAGTCTTAATAGGAGATGATGGCCCCGGTATACCTCCGGAAAAATTAAACAGGGTTTTTGACCCGTTCTATACTACAAAAGATGTAGGTGAAGGTACCGGACTCGGACTTAGCATCTGCCATGGAATCATCAGGGAACATGGGGGCGAGGTCAATGTGGAAAGCAGTCCGGGAAAAGGTGCTACTTTTATTATAGAGTTGCCGGTGGGGCAGTAGAAGCGCATCCTGTGAACTATCTGAACCAGCAGTGAATCAAGGGATAACAACCAGCGCCCTTTTGGATTAACCGGATTGTTTTATGCTCAGGTATTTCTTAACGATCGCGCAGTGTTTCCCAGATGAGCCGTGTCACGTTGTTGACAGGACTGGAAATCCTATGATAAGATTTCCATTTGTTGCAAACTTGCGCTAATATTATTGGATTTGGCGCATTGGTTTGTGGCCTGGATATTAGATAAGCCGGCTGGTTGACCCGGGATGTGGGCCAGATCGGGGAGAGTCCGGGAGCAACTAGGTGGCTTTTTAATTTGCCGAAAATTAAAGAATAATGAACTTAAGGAAGATATCAGTATGCCGACAGTAAACCAGCTGGTCAGAAAGGGTCGCCACAAGGTGGGCCGAAAGACCAAGGCGCCTGCGTTGCAGGTGATACATAATACCTTGAAGAACAAAACAAGGAAAGGTGTATGTTCGCCGCAAAAACGTGGGGTTTGCGTGCAGGTTAAGACCATGACCCCCAAGAAACCTAACTCGGCATTACGCAAGATTGCACGCGTCAGGCTTACAAACGGCATTGAAGTCACAGCATATATTCCGGGAGAAGGTCATAATCTTCAGGAGCATTCAGTTGTCCTGATCCGTGGTGGCAGAGTCAAGGACCTGCCGGGCGTTCGTTATCACATTATACGAGGCACGCTGGACGCTGCTGGAGTCGATAAGCGCAAGCAGGGACGCAGTAAATACGGTGCAAAACGCGCCAAGGCTGCCGCTGCTGCTGCCAGCTAAATCTAACGGGGAGATAATATGTCTAGGCGAGCTAAATTTGTAAACAACATAGTAAACCCGGATCCTAAATACGGGAGCCCGGTTGTTGCGAGATTTATTAATAAAATAATGTATATGGGCAAAAAGGCAACTGCCCAGGGCATTGTTTATGACGCGTTTGATCGCATTAACAAGCAAATGAAATCAGATCCGCTCCCAGTTTTCGAACAGGCAATGAAAAATGTCACACCCATGTTGCAGGTCAAGTCCCGGCGTGTGGGTGGTGCCACATATCAGGTGCCGATCGAGGTTAGCCCGGAGCGTGGTGAGTTTCTTGCCACTAAATGGATCATTACATATGCCAGGGACCGCGGTGGAAGGTCGATGGCTGAAAAGCTCGCCGCAGAATTAATGGATGCCGCTCAGAATCAGGGTAACTCGATCAAGAAGAAGCAAGATACCCATAAGATGGCCGAGGCCAATAAGGCATTTGCACATTACAGATGGTAACAACAGGAATTAAGGATCCCCGGTCTAAATCCGGCCAGGGTGGAAATACAATGACTAGATCCTATCCGCTTGATAAGATTCGGAATATAGGCATCATCGCCCACATCGATGCCGGGAAAACTACAACCACCGAAAGGATACTTTTCTATACCGGCAGGACGTACAAAGTGGGTGAAGTGCATGATGGAACAGCCGTCATGGACTGGATGGTGCAGGAGAGAGAGCGCGGTATTACTATAACATCGGCCGCAACTACATGCCATTGGAATGACCATCGCATAAACATCATAGATACGCCGGGACATGTTGATTTTACGGCTGAGGTAGAACGCAGCCTTCGCGTGCTCGATGGTGGAGTGGTGGTGCTGGATGCCGTAGCCGGTGTGGAAGCTCAATCGGAGACGGTATGGCGGCAAGCTGACAAATACAGCGTGCCGAGGATTTGTTTTATTAATAAGATGGACAGGGTTGGCGCAGATTTTGAGCGCACGATTGAAATGATTGAAGACAGGCTCAAGGCCAAGACGGTTGCTATACAGCTTCCTATTGGCAAGGAGAGTCTTTTCCGCGGGGCGGTTGATTTAATTACCAGGAAAGCATGGATTTTTCCGGATGAGGTCACCGAGAAACCTGAAGAGGGGGATATCCCGGAGGAATTGAAGGCTGAGGTCTTAGAAGCCAGGCATAAGATGATCGAAAGGCTGGCTGAGAATGACGATCAACTCATGCTCAAATATGTTGATAATACGGAAATCGGGGAAGAGGAAATTAAAACGGCGATCAGGAGGCTCACGGTTGCCAACAGGATTGTACCGGTAGTCTGCGGAACTGCACTACGGAACAAAGGTATCCAACTGGTATTGGACGCTGTTGTAGATTACCTGCCGTCACCGCTGGATAAACCGCCCTTGAAAGCTATTGATACTGCTAACGGCGGCGACGTACTACTCCCCGCAAGTGACGATGCCCCGTTTTCTGCACTGGCCTTTAAGGTCGTGTCAGACCCATTTGTGGGCAGGCTGGTTTATTTCAGGGTTTATTCAGGCCAGATCAAGGTTGGCGCCCAGAT
>JAPLHL010000452.1 GCA_026389655.1 Chloroflexota bacterium | reverse complement strand
ATGATCAGCCGGCTTACCTTAAACCCGTATCTCTGCATTTCTGTGAAAATACCGTCCAGTTGGTTAACGGCCAGCGCCTCAGGGATGGCCACGATGTTGAATTCAACTCCGCTGCGCAGGAATTCCATATCGGTAGCTGAAAGCGCTTCCCAGCGGCGGATAATATCCAGTATGGCCTCTTTTGTACCTGTTCCTGCTTTCATCCTGGTGTAAATACGCGGCGCCATCCTCAGGTGCTGTGTAACCAAAGCGGGAGTTTCCAGCAGTGCCAATGTCTGCCCCAATGGTGCGGTATCCCAGATAATTGCATCGTACGGACTGCTTTCCTTAAGCTCACGGATATAATCCACTATGAACTCTTCAGCTAAGCCGGGCAGCATGGAGGCGATGAAATCCACGGGTATACATCCCGGCCGAACTTATCGTCCCACATCAGCTTCACCTCTTCAGCACCAAGCTCGCTGAAGAAAAGGTCCTCTGTCACGCATGCCGGTTTGTTTTCCGGTTTCATCCCGAAGATATGTGCAAGCGAAGGAGTTGCATCAGTCGATATGGCCAGGGTTTTCCGGCCCATAATGGACGATTGCAGGGCAGCGGCGGCTGCGCATGTCGTTTTCCCCACACCACCCTTTCCTGCAAAGACAGTGACTGTTGGTGCATTCCTGCCCGGCATGCCGATATTGTAGGGAATCGCAGGTCCGGTTGTAAAAAGATAATACAGTTTTCTTACATCTGCACAGGTATAACTGCACCTTCCTGCCATAAGCAGCAAGGCGATTGACACCCGGCAATTATTGAGCTAAAGTATCGCCAGCGATTTACCTTGGATCTATAAATATCCCTCCGGTTAGGCATCCCGGGGCTGAAGGAGTTGTGAGAAAATATGCCCCCATCCGTTCTGTCCAAGACCAATTTCCTGTACGGATTGCAATGTCATAAATACCTGTGGACACTCATGCATGAACCGCACAGTGTCCCGCCTCCAGATGCAGCAATGCAATTCGTATTCGATCAAGGTCACGAAGTGGGGGACTTCGCAAAGAAGCTTTTCCCCGGAGGCATAGATATACCGACAGGCGATTTTTCCGCCAATACCAGGATCACCAGGGAAAATCTCAATGGGACCAGGCCGATATTTGAAGCGGGCATCCTGGCCGATAATATCTTTTGCCGTGTGGATGTACTAAACCCGGTGGGCGACGGCTCCTGGGACATTATTGAAGTTAAAAGCGCCACCAGCGTGAAAGATGTGAATATCCTGGACGTCGCCTTTCAGAGATTTTGCTGCGAAAGCGCCGGGCTTAAGATCAGGAACTGCAAGCTGGCCTACATAAACACCAGGTATATCCGTCATGGGGAAATCGACCCTCAGCAGCTATTCACTATTGAAGATATAACAGAAAGGGTCAGTGAGGTCAGCGGCAGCCTGGCGGAACAGGTGGAAGAGATACTGGCTGTAATGTATCAACAGCAATGCCCGGAGGAAGGCATCGGCCCTCATTGCACTGATCCTTATGAGTGCCCTTTGCAGCAAGCGTGCTGGTCCTTCTTGCCTGAAAACAACATCTTCGACCTTTACTGGGCAGGGAAGAAACGTTTTGAGCTGTATAAAAATGGTATAGTCCATATGAAAGACCTGCCGGCCGGCTTCGAGCTTAACGGCAAGCAGCAGATACAGGTGAACTGCGTGGCCAGCGGCGAGCCCTATGTGAATAAGGAAGGAATTAAAAGCTTTCTCGATTCACTGCAATACCCGGTATATTACCTTGATTTTGAGACCTTCGGAACGGCCATCCCCTTATTCGAAGGTATACGGCCCTATCAGCAGATACCTTTTCAATTTTCCCTGCACGTAGCGCTTAATAACAGTGAAGGGGCAGTGCATTTTAGTTTTCTTGCCGAAGGACCGGAAGATCCGCGCCCCAAGCTGGCGGCTGAGTTAAAGCAACTGCTCGGCGATAGCGGCAGTATCGTAGCTTACTATGCCCCATTTGAGAAGCAGGTGTTAAATGAACTGGCGGTAACCTTTCCCGAATACAGGGAATGGGTTGACGGACTGCAGGGCAGGATTATCGACCTGTTGAAACCTTTCAGCAATTTCCATTACTACCATCCCAAACAGAAAGGTAGCGCCTCTCTGAAAAAAGTGCTCCCCGCATTGACCGGGATCAGCTACGAGGGACTGTCCATCAACGATGGCAAGCTTGCGGGCGTGGCATTTATGGCAGCCACCTTTGGTAACGCTTCTGAGGAAGACCGCCGGAAGATCAGGCGGGACCTTCAGGAATATTGCGGCCAGGATACCGGCGGTATGGTGGAAATAATCAATAAGCTATGTGAAATGGCGGGATAGTCCGCCGTTTCCTAGAAAGCCGTCAGCTCATCGATCGACATCTCCCTGATGTCGCTGTGCACCAGCAGGAAGGTCTCTATCCTGTAATCGATACCCTTCACCGGGTCATGAATCGGGAAGCCGCCGATATCGGATGCCATAGTCACGACCTGGCGAAAAGCGTTAACCAACTTCTCCATGGCCTTCAGGTCGCCTGACTCAGAAAAGATTTTCGTGTAATACAAGCCGATATAATACCAGGGCGGAAAAACGTTGGGGTTCAATTTGATCGCCTGGTTAAAGACCTTAAAGGCGTCTTCGATCCTGCCCATGTTGAACAGGCATACACCCTTATTGGCCAAAGCCATCACGTTGCCAGGCTCCTTCTCCAGGGCCTTATTGAAACAGCCGACGGCCTCAGCATCTTCATTCAGCTTGAGATGGCAAAGGCCTTTCTTGAATATATCGTCGAAGGTCATTTCGGGCGCGTGCTCGGCAGCCAGCGTAACACAACTCTCCATGGCATCACTATATTCCTCTTTATCAAAATGCAAATCTACCAGATGTCTAAGGTCGTCGATTTTCATAGCCAGCTCCTTATTTCTTCTTCTTTTTAGGGGGAAGCGAGAGCGCAAAGGCATGTGAGCGCTTCAGCCACTCTCTGAAAACCTCTCCATCCTCATAGAGTTCCTTTGGAACAACGATATATTCCTTCATAATACGGCCTTTTAGTGGTTCGAACGGCTTTATCCCCGGAAATTGCTTAATAATCACCTGTCTATCGGTCTCAGCCAATCTTAAAAAGATATTATTTTCGTGTACGGATTTCAATAGCCTTTCTGCTTATCCACAATCCTGAGTAATTTCTTTCCGGCCAGGTAGCGTTTCAGGTTTTCGCAGAATATATCATTCGCCCGTTCGGCATAACCTTCCATACCGCCTGCAATATGCGGGCTGAAGATCACGTTGGACAGGTTCCACAGGCGGCTGCTTGCCGGTAGAGGCTCCACGGCGAAGACATCCAGAGCAGCACCTGCAATCCTGTTTCCTTCCAGGGCACGCACCAGCGCCTCCTCGTCCACTACATTCCCTCTTGCGACGTTTATCAGGTAGGCTGTCGGCTTCATGATGCGAAACTCGGGCTCACCAATGATCTTATGGGTTTCCGAGGTAAGGGGAACTGTGAGCACTACAAAATCGCTTTCGGAAAGCATCTGATTAAGTTGTTCCCGCTGAAAGATATCATCTACGTACCTTGCGGTTTTCCCCTTAACTTCAGACCTTCGCACGGCCAGCACCCTCATGCCGAAAGCTTTCGATAGCCGTGCAACCTCATGTCCGATGCTGCCCAGTCCAACTATCCCCACGGTCTTGGAGTGCAACATCGAAGGCATAAAGGGTTTCCATTGTTTTCCCTGTTTCTGCTGGAAGCAGTGCTGCGCACCCTTCGCAAACATCAACATCTCACCCAGGACGAACTCGCCC
>JAPLHL010000436.1 GCA_026389655.1 Chloroflexota bacterium | reverse complement strand
ACCTGGCCAAAGCCGTACAGGCCGTAAGGGCCCTCAACATCCGCGGCCTCAACGTAACCATACCGCACAAGGTGGAAATCATACCGCTGCTCGATGATATAGATTCCCTGGCCAGGGAAATAGGCGCAGTGAATGTACTGGTTAATAACGATGGGATATTGAAGGGATATAATACGGATGCGGAAGGTTTTCTCCACGTTTTGCTGGAACATGGGGTAGAGCCGGAAGGTCAAAATGTCGTTATATTGGGGGCAGGCGGAGCCGCGCGGGCGATAGCGTTCACGCTCGCAGGCAGGGGGGCTAACTTGATCATATTGAACCGCACCCCCGCCAACGCCGCTAAATGCGCAGCCGATGTATCGAACGCCACCGGACAGACAGTGGAAGTCCTTACCCTCGATGAAAAAAACCTGTCCGATGCCATGGACAGGGGGCATATCCTGGTCAATACTACCAGCGTAGGTATGTTCCCCGAAAAGAACGACGCACTGGTCAGCAGCCATTTGATAAGACCGCATTTCATTGTTGTTGACATCGTTTACAACCCGTACAAAACGAGACTTCTGGCAGAAGCTGAAAAGGCGGGGGCCATGACCATAAACGGGCTCGAGATGCTGATCTGGCAGGGAGCGTTGGCTTTCGAAAAATGGACCGGCAAAAAAGCCCCTCTGAATGTGATGAGAAAAGGTGCTACACAGGCTTTGAAATCCTATGAAAAGTAACATCGCCTTGATTGGTTTTATGGGAGCGGGCAAATCAACCGCAGGTAAAATCCTTGCCGGGAAACTGAAAATGGAATATATCGAACTGGATACACAGGTGGAAGAAAAAGCGGGTAAAACGATAGCTGACATATTCAAGTACGATGGAGAGCCGGTTTTCCGCAGCATTGAATCGGAGGCCGCAACAGAAGCTTCACGTAAGGACAGGGCCGTCATATCCTGCGGTGGCGGAATAGTGCTTAATCCTTCGAATATCGACTGCCTTAAAAAAAATGCAGTGATAATCTACCTTGAAGCGGGACCGGAGGTTATTTTGCAACGGGTAAAGGGAAGCGCAGAGATACGGCCTCTGCTTCAATCAACCAATCCTGCCCGGAGCATCGGTGAACTTCTGAAAGCCAGGCGTCCGCTCTATGAGCAGGCTGCAGATATAATGATCGATACCTCCGGCCTCAGAGTCAATGAAGTTGTAAATAAAATAATCGCAGAGCTGCCAACATATGAAAGCATTAATCTCAAGAAGTAAAATTAGCGGAAAAACAGAAGCTCCATCGTCTAAGAGCTATACCCTGCGCGGGCTTATGTGCGCCGCCCTGGCGAAAGGCCCGAGCCAGATTGTACGTCCACTTGATGCGGATGATACCGTGGCAGCGCGCGAGGTCCTGGGCAAAATCGGCGTCGGTATAAAAAACGATAACGGCTCGTGGATAGTAAACGGCGGCAACTTCCACCAGCCCGATTCCGATCTGTATTGTCATGACTCAGCCGGAACGTTGCGCTTTATGATGGCGTTATGTGCAGCAGTCCCCGGCACATGCAAGCTCACCGCAGGCCCCTCTCTTGCGAGAAGACCTTTAGGTCCCCTGGCAGACGCTTTAAGACAATTGGGGATTGACTGCGCGACAGGTGATGGCAAAGCACCGGTGATCATCAAGGGTGGACAGCTTCAAGGCGGAAAGGTTGAACTGCCCGGAAATATCAGCTCGCAGTTCGTATCGGCCTTGATGTTCATCGCCCCCCTAGCCACAGATGGAATGAACATCGAGCTCACTTCCCAGCTCGAATCTAAGCCGTATATATTGATGACACGTGATTGCATGCATGCTTTCGGAATCGAGGTAGGCCACAATCTCGATTTCACCCGTTTAAATATTCATCATCAGGCATATAAACCGGCAAAATATATCGTTGAAGGGGACTGGTCTTCTGCCTCGTACTTGCTGGCATTGGGCGCAATTGCCGGCGAAACAGAAGTAACAAATTTGAACCCCAAAAGCCGGCAGGCCGATAGCGAAATATGGATTTTACTCAACCGCATGGGGGCTCATATGAAAGCCGGGCACGGCGCTATCACCATGAGCCAGTCCAAACTGCATGCCTTCAGAGCGGACCTCTCCGATTGCATCGATCTTCTGCCGACGCTGGCCGCACTTGCAGCCGTGGCGAAAGGTGTCAGCGAGTTCACCGGGATAATTCGCGCCAGGTTAAAAGAATCGGACAGGGTCGCAGCCATGAAGGAAGGTATGCAGCGTATGGGTATCAAGATCAAGGAAGAGCCTGACCGCCTGCTGATAACCGGCGGCGCTCCACATGGCGCAGTCATCGATTCAAAAGGCGATCACAGGATTGCTATGGCCTTTAGCATGCTGGGTATCCTGGCCGGTGATACTGTAATCGAAGGCGCTGAATGTGTAAATAAGACATTTCCCGCTTATTGGGACATATTAAGAAGCCTTGGAGGAGACGTAACTTTAGATGGGTAATAGTATAGGTAAACTCTTTACCGTGACCAGCTTCGGCGAAAGCCATGGCCGATGTGTCGGTGTTGTCATAGACGGTTGCCCGGCGGGCCTGCCGTTGACCGTTAAAGAAATTCAACAGGCGGTAGACAGGAGAAAGCCTGAAGCCGCCGCCGGGGGAACGGCACGGCACGAAGCTGATAAAGTCGAAGTGATTTCAGGGTTATTCAACGGTTTCACGACAGGCGCGCCGGTGTGCATGCTTGCGTGGAACAAGAACACGGATTCTAGCGTATATGAGGAAATTAAACTGACTCCCCGTCCCGGACACGCCGATTATACGGCCTTTATCAAATACGGGGGATTCAACGACTACCGCGGTGGCGGCAGGTTCTCAGGCAGGATACCGGCCGGGTTCGTTATGGCCGGCGCCGTAGCTGCAAAACTTCTTAAGCTCAGCGGCATAGAGGTGGCCGCTTACACGGTCCAGATTGGAAATGTTAAAGCGGGCCCTCAACCTGTCAGCAAGATAAAACGGGATGTATATAAAAGCCCGGTGCGGTGTGTGGATCCCGCAACTTCCGCCAGGATGATGGCGGCAATAGAGAAGGTTAAAGCTGAAGGCGACAGTATCGGCGGTATCGTAGAAGTCATAGCCTTAAATGTTCCATCCGGCTTAGGGGAACCGGTTTTCGACACGCTGGAGGGAGACCTGGCCAAGGCTTACTTCGCCATCCCTGCTGTAAAAGGCGTTGAGTTCGGCTCCGGCTTCACCGCTGCCGGAATGAAAGGATCACAGCACAATGATCCTTTAGCTATTAAAAATAATAAGGTAATCACGCTAACTAACAACAGCGGCGGCATTGCCGGCGGCATCAGCAACGGCATGCCTGTAACAGCCAGGATAGCATTCAAGCCGACCGCCTCGATAGCTAAAGTGCAAAAATCGGTGAATATGGATACCCGTAAGAATGCGGAATTGACCATCAGGGGCAGGCATGATACATGCATCGTTCCACGGGCTGTGCCTGTGGTAGAATCAATGACCGCCATTACGCTCTGCGATTTCGCCTTAAGAGCAGGCATAATAAGAGAGGTAATAGAATGAGCTTGCAGGACCTTAGAAAAACTACCGATGAAATCGATAGCAAAATCATTAAACTGCTTTCGGAAAGGCTGAAGCTCTCACGCCAGATCGGGCAGGAGAAGAAAGAAAGCCAGAAGCCGATAGAGGACAGGCAGCGCGAGACGCAGGTTATAAAAAATGTCCGCGACCTCGCCAAGAAAGAAGGCGTCAGCCCGGAAGACGTTGAACGAATCTATAAGCTGGTAATTAAAGCCTCAAAAAGCGTGCAGGGATTGGAAGTCGGCTTCCAGGGAGAGCCGGGCGCATATAGCCAGGAGGCAGCGGTAAGCTTCTTCGGCCCGTCAGTGGAGACTGGGCCTTTCGATACTCTTGAGGAAATCTTTGCAGCGGTCCAGGAAGGCACGCTGCCCTACGGGATTATTCCGGTGGAAAACTCGCAGGTGGGCAGCATAACGCGTTCCTATGACCTGCTGCTGGATACCGATGTAATGGTGCGCGGCGAAACGCAGATCAAAATAACCCACTACCTCATAGCCAACAAGGGTGCCACGCTGGAATCGATAAAAAAGGTCTATTCCCATCCACAGGCGCTTGCGCAGTGCGCAGGCTATTTGAAAATGCTGGGATGCGAGGTAATTCCCACCTACGATACAGCTGGAAGCGTGAGAATGATCAAGGAAGAGAAGATCATGGACGGGGCCGCCATCGCCAGTGCCAAAGCGGCCCAGATTTATGATATGAAGATCCTCGCCAGCGAGATAGAAGACAACCACAATAATACCACCAGGTTTTTCATCCTGAGCAGCCAGGACTCGGCTCCTACAGGCAACGACAAAACTTCCATTGTCTTCATGCTTCAGCACAAACCCGGAACATTGTACGAGGCGCTCAGGGCATTTGCCGACCGCGGCATCAACCTGACCAAGATCGAATCACGTCCAACCAGGCAAAAACCCTGGGAATACAATTTTTACCTCGACTTCGAAGGACACCGCAAAGACGCTGTCATCCAGGAAGCGCTTGCACATTTGAAGGATCACTGCACATTTTTAAAGGTGCTGGGCTCATATCCAAAAGCAACGGCAATATTGAAAGAGTTCGAAAAATGAAGATAGCCATAGTCGGTGGCTACGGCAATATGGGGCAATGGTTCGCCCGGTTCCTGTCTAAAGAAGGTAAAAAGGTTGTCATTTCCGGTCGCGACCAGGCCAGGCTCCGGGAGACAGCGGGGCGATTGGGAGTTGAATGCGCCTCCAATGAACAGGCGGTCGCCGGATCAGATGCCGTTATTCTCTCGGTTCCGATTAATAGCTTCGAATCTGTCGTTAAAGAAATAGCGCCCCGCACCCACTCCGGCCAGTACATCTTCGATATCACCTCTATCAAAGCAAAACCGGTTGAAGTAATGCACAAATATATTAAGCAAGGCACTATACTGGGCATACACCCCATGTTCGGCCCCGGCGCCGAAGGCGTCAAAGGACAGCGGTTCGTACTGACGCCTACCAACGCCCAGGAACAGGCGCTGGCGGATAAAGCGAAGGATTATCTTGAAGGCAAAGGCGCTAAAGTCGAGCTGATGAAACCCGAAGAACATGATGAAATCATGAGCATCGTGCTTGGACTGTCGCATTTCATTGCGCTGGTATCAGCAGATACCCTTTCCACCCTTGGCAAGCTTAAGGAATCACAACAGGTAAGTGGTACAACCTACCGGACGCTGCTGACATTGGCCGAAGGGGTAATCTCAGAAGACCCCGACTTCTATTCGTCCCTGCAAATGCACCTTCCGGGCCTGGTTAATATTGAAAAACTTTTTAAAGCGAAAGCCGGTGAGTGGGCCGGACTTGTAAATGAAGGCAAAAGACAGGAATTTATAGACAGGATGAAAGCCCTGAGAACCACTTTCGAAAAAGAAGACCCCGGTTTCGCTGCTGCCTACAAAAATATGTACAGGCTGATAGGTGAATAACTCATAAAGAGGCGGATTTATATATTAAATTTATACTGGCCGCGGCAATATCCTTTGGTGTGCATCTGGCAATTGTCTAATTTTACATTTGACTCGAACTTTAACCCGAGTGTTTCAAACCAGCATTCTATGCGGTACATGACCCCGCACTCATATCCATCAATCACACCCATCCTGCTCATCCCTTTGTAGGCAAAACATTCATTTTTCTCCCACTCCCACTGTAATATATTTTGTGATTCTATATTTAAATGATACTTGCTTAATATAGATTCCGGGAGGATCAGCCTCATACCTTCTTTCATGAACTTCATAATTTCTATTGCGTTTGTTAACTGACGCTCGTCAAACGCCATGATTTGCTTAAGCCTTTGAACTTCGAATGGCGTCATGGCTTTTATTGCGGCCTTATTCATCCGGTTGGCCTCTTTTACACCGTATCCCATGCAGACGGACAAAAACCATGCGCCGTCATGCGTCAGCCATCCTTTGCCCAGCAGGTCCCTGATTTCTTCCTTGCCTATATCATCAAATGACCTCGCCATAAACCACCAGATACCTGAGTTATTTTCCCAGTTGCTGTCTCTGTCCCTCAAGTGCTTTCTTTACGTTGGGGTCCATTTGCATTAGCCCATCTATCTTCTCACATCCAAAATCAGGGCATTGAGCGCATGTTTCATGCCCTTTTTCAGCAGCACACTTTTTTATTCCGCATATCCGGCAGAAGAAGAAACGTTTGCCTTCCGACTTGCAACCGGTGCAATTTATCTGGTCCGGGCGTATTTCATGCTTGTATTGCTCAGTCCAGATCTTTGCGGCCTCTTCACGCAGCTTATCGTCATTCGCCTTCGTCGCGATATACGCGGGACATTCAGTGCATTCCACTCCACAGTATGCAATCATCGTGAAATTCTCCTGCCTGTTTAATGAATACTTCCTTTGCAATTAAAGATATTTGATCCAGCCGCACTTTTCTTTGACCAGCGGCGACATCTCCCGCAGCTTTGCTACGATGCGCGGCAGCGCTTCAACCACTTTGTCGACATCGTCTTGCGCGGTCCATCTCCCCATCGTGAGCCGTAGTGATCCGCGCGCCCTTTCAACAGGTATGCCCATGGCCGTCAGCACATGCGACGGCTCGGAACTCGCCGAACTGCAGGCCGACCCGGTCGAAGCACAGATACCCTCAGCATCCAGGTACATAAGAATGGATTCACCCTCAATAAAATCAAAACTGAAATTGACGTTATTGGGCAATCTGATTTGCGGGTGCCCGTTTAAATACGTGTCACTCACCGTACCCATGATAGATTCGATCATTTTTTTTCTGTAACCGGTCAGCGCATCGGCCTCTTTCTGCATATCCTGCCGTGCTATCTCGGCAGCTTTGCCAAACCCGGTTATGCCCGCCACATTTTCCGTCCCGGCGCGCCTGCCTTCCTCCTGCTCACCGCCATGAAGCAGTGACACGATTGAACTACCCGGCCTTATATATAGCATTCCAACCCCTTTAGGGCCATATAATTTATGTGCGGATGCGGACAGAAAGTCGATCCCCAGTTTATCGACATCTATGGGAAGATGTCCGAAGGTCTGCACTGCGTCAACATGAAAATATACTCCGGTCTCCCGGGTTATCTTTCCAATTTCTTCAATGGGTTGTATCGTCCCCACCTCGTTGTTGGCATGCATGACTGAGACCAAAAGTGTCTTTTTGGTAATGGCCTTTTTTATATCGCCGGGATCTACCATCCCGTATTTGTCCACCGGGACGAAGGTCACATCGAACCCCATGCTTTTTAAGAACTCGCAGGTATAAATGACTGCATGGTGCTCAATAGTAGTAGTGATTATATGGTTGCCCTTTTCCCGATTGGCAAAAGCAACCCCTTTAATAGCGTGATTATCCGCTTCAGTCCCGCAGCCTGTAAAGACCACAGACTCAGGCTGGCAACGGATTAAAAATGCAATCTGCCCGCGTGCCTTTTCGACAGCATCCCTGCCTTCCTGGCCCATCGAATGTATGCTGGAAGGGTTCCCGAACTTATCGTGAAAATAAGGCTCCATCGCCTCAATGACTTCCGGCATGACCGGCGTCGTGGCGGCATAATCCATGTATACGCGTTTCATGTCAGGTTCTCCTGTTATCCTGCCTCCGTTCTCTCCTGTCCTAAATTTTACGGCTTATCTTGAAAAGTGCCGAATCGGCAAGCAGGTTTGGCCAGAAGTGTACCAGTTTTGTCTTGCCAAGAAAAGCTCTCTTTTCAATGCTGAAGTTGTTCTTGCTGCAATAGCCGGTAAAGTCCTTAATGCTCAGAAAATGCAGGTTGGGAGTATCATACCACTCGTAGGGAAGGGACGGTGTGACAGGCGCCACCCCTTTGAAAGCAAGCTGAATGCGCGTCTGGTAATGGGCAAAGTTGGGAAACCCGACGATGGCCTTTTTCCCAACCCTCACTGCTTCGGACAGTGCAACATGAGGTTTCCTCACCTCCTGTAAGCACTGGTTGATGATGACGTAATCGAAAGCACGATCGGCATATTCGGACAGGCCTTCATCTATATCCTGATGAGACACGCTCAAACCACGTGACACACAGGTAAATATCGATGTTTCGTCTATCTCAAGCCCGCTGACATTGGCCTTTTTACGCTGGCTGAGCAGGTACATCAGGTCTCCGCCGCCGCATCCCAATTCCAGCACCGTTGAGCCTTCTTCCACCCAGTCCAGTATTACGCTATGGTCCAGCCGTATATTTTTTATATCATTATTACTCATGATTTGCCGTTCCCGTTGCTTTCTATAACATTACTCAGGAAATGCTTTACCAGGTATTCCTGCTCCTCGATTTCCAGCAGGAATGCATCGTGCCCATAATTCGAATTCAGCTCGCAATATGTAGCATCGATACCTGCCAGCTTGCAGGCTTTCACGATCTCGCGTGATTGATACGCCGGGTATAGCCAGTCCGACTTGAATGCAATTACCAGGAATTTGGCCTTTACGCCTTTCAGCACCTGGTTCAAGCCCTTGCCGTTTTCCAGGTCGAAATAGTCCAGTGCCTTGGTAATGTACAGGTAAGAATTTGCGTCAAATCTCTTAACGAAATTATCACCCCTGTATTGCAGATATCCTTCGACTTCGAAATCAGGCTCGAATTTCTCATTATCGACGCGATCTTTGAAACGTCGCCCGAATTTCTCTGCCATCGAGGCATCGCTCATGTACGTAATGTGCCCCACCATCCTGGCTACGGAAAGTCCTCGCGTGGGCGGCGTACTACTATAATAGCCACCATTGTTCCAATTTGGATCTGCCATGATGGCCTGCCGGCCTACTTCATTAAAGGCAATCTGCTGAGGAGAGTGCCTTGCAGTGGTGGCAATAGGGATGGCTGAACGCACCCGTGTTGGATACGAGACTGCCCATTGCAGCGCCTGCATGCCACCCATCGAGCCGCCGGATACGCACAGCAACTTATCTATTCCCAGGTAATCCAACAGCCTGGCCTGCGCATTCACCATATCTTTGATGCTGATGATCGGAAAATCAAGGCTGTAGGGTTGCCCGGTTTTGGGGTTTACAGAGGACGGCCCGGTTGAACCCATACAGCCCCCAATCACGTTGGAACAGATAACAAAGTATTTATTGGTATCGAAAGCTTTGTCCGGCCCGATCATGCCATCCCACCAGCCGGGCTGATTATCGCCCTGGTGGTAACCCGCTGCATGGGCATCGCCGGACAACGCATGAAAGAGCAGTATTGCATTTGTCCGGCCTTCATTAAGACTGCCGTAAGTCTCATAGGCAAGAGTGATAGGCCCCAGCCTCTCGCCCGATTCGAGCGCCAGGTCTTCCGGCGGCTGGGCAAAGGTCAGGTATTTTGTTTCTACTATTCCTGTAGTCTTATTCGTTTCCAAGGTATTATCCTCTTATCCTATTTACCTTTTGTTGCTGCTTTCAAAGCCTGGGCGATATCCTCTTTGATATCTTCAATGTCTTCAAGCCCGACTGAAAGCCTGATATAGTCGTCGGTTACACCCGTGGCAAGACGCTCCTCTTTCGTAAGCTGTGCATGGGTGGTTGATGCAGGATGAATCACCAGGGTCTTGGCGTCCCCGATATTGGCCAGGTGAGAAAGCAGTTTTACCGACTCTATGAACTTTTTTCCTGCAGCTAGCCCGCCCTTTACGCCGAAGCCGGCAAGGGCTCCGTAATAGCTGCCGAAATATTTATTCGCCAGTTTATGTGACGGGTGATCTTCCAGCCCCGGATAATTCACCCATGATACCAATGGATGTACCTTTAAAAACCGGGCCAGGGCATGGGCATTTTCAGAGTGTTTTTTCTGTCTCAATGTCAGTGTTTCCAGGCCCTGCAGGAACAACCATGAATTGAACGGGCTGACCACAAAACCGACATCCCTCATCCATTGCACACGGGCTTTAAAGGTAAAGGCCACATTGCCTAAATCCGGGAAATTGCCAAAAGCATCCCAGAACTTTAACCCGTGATAGCTGGGGTCCGGCTCGGTGAAACCCGGGAATTTACCATTATTCCAGGCAAATTTTCCGGAATCGACGATGGCCCCTCCCACAGAAGTCCCATGCCCGCCTATGAACTTGGTGGCGGAAAGGACCACTATATCGGCGCCGTATTTACTCGGCTGAACAAGGCCCGTGCCCACTGTGTTGTCGATGATTAAAGGTATGCCTGCCTCGTGGGCAATCCTGGCCAACGTCTCAAAGTCGGGAACATCCAGCTTGGGATTCCCGATTGCCTCAGCATATATGGCCCTTGTTTTACCTGTTATAGCCTTGCGAAATTCATCAGGTTTGTCTGAATTTACGAATCTAACGGACCGTCCCAGCTTGGGAAAAGTGTAATGGAACAACTGATATGTACCGCCATACAGGTTATTTGCCGACACAATTTCGTCCCCGACCTCCGTTATGTTTAATATGGCAAACGCCTCGGCCGCCTGCCCGGATGAGGTTGCCAGTGCGGCAGTCCCGCCTTCGATCGCCGCCAGGCGGCGTTCGAAAATATCGTTAGTCGGGTTCATCAGCCTTGTATAAATATTGCCCAGTTCCTTGAGGGCAAATAAATTAGCGGCATGGTCAGTATCCTTGAACAAGTATGAGGTCGTCTGGTAAATAGGCACAGCGCGGGCGCCCGTTGCCGGGTCAGCGCTCTCCTGTCCCGTATGCAATGCGATCGTATCTAATCTATATTGATGGCTCATTAAATTCTCCTTTATTCCTTAATACTGTGAAACAATTACACGTATACGTATGTATACGTTACGGAAATATAATGGAAGCGGCGGGTATTTATACCCGACAGTTGGATCGCATTGTGAAGGGAACGTAGACGCCCGTGACAACGAGCCGTTCCCTTATGCCTCTTTGGTCAATAAGTTGACTTAAAGATTTTTTGCACATAACATTCCTGCGATAGCTTATGATTATATGCTATTACCGGGAATAGTCAATTCCTGGAACAGCCAGGTGGAAAGATAACGCTCCCCTGTATCGGGAAGTATTACCACTATCAGCTTTCCCGCATTTTCCGGCCTGTTAGCCACCTGCAGGGCCGCCCATGCAGCAGCTCCTGACGATATACCAACCAGTATGCCCTCCTCCCTGGCAAGACGCCTGGCAGTGTTTCCGGCGTTTTCTGCAGACACCTGCACGATCTCGTCCAGCAAATCGGTCCTGAGAACATCCGGGATGAAACCTGCGCCAATTCCCTGTATCTTGTTGGGTCCCGGTTTTCCCCCCGAAAGTACCGGCGAAGTATCGGGTTCGACAGCAATAGCTTTGAAACTCTTCTTCTTTTCCTTCAGGACGCTGGCAATACCCGTTATCGTGCCACCGGTCCCGACGCCTGCAACTACTATATCAACCTTTCCTTCTGTATCGCGCCATATCTCTTCAGCCGTGGTCACTTTATGTATTGCCGGGTTGGCATCATTCTTAAACTGCTGTAGCAAAAGGTAGTTTTTATTTGAGGCTGCCAGTTCTTCTGCTTTAGCTACGGCGGCTGCCATCCCCTGCGCCCCCGGTGTCAGGATCAGTTCCGCCCCCAGAATCGCCAGTAACTGCCTGCGTTCAAGTGATACAGAATCAGGCATTGTTAAAATCAATAGTAATTTTATTCAACCTCACCAGCGGCGTGTTGCCTATCAACTCCAAAGAATCTCTAGCAATACCCCGTGTTAATTTAGGTAATTCAAGTCCCTTGAACTTCGTTTTTCCATTTTTTAACAGCTCTATGGCCATTTTATTATCTCCATAAATTCAATATTGCGTTTAAATATCGTAGATTATTTCCTTGCCGGTTCCCTTTTTCTTCTGGCGTTCCACCAGGTCCTTCAATGTAGTGGATTCAAGTACCCCATACATGGCCTGCGCCAGATCGCTCCACACGTCGCGTGCCGCGCACGATGGAGCGCGCGTACAAACACCGGGATTACTTACACATTCCACCGGAGCAACAGGCCCCTCAAGTAACTGGATAATCTCTATCAACTTGATTTTATTGGCGGGCCTTGCCAGCATAACGCCACCCCTGGGACCGCGTGTACTGTTGATTATTTTGGCAGAGATCAGAGGAGACACGATTTGCTCAAGGTAACGGAGTGAGATACCCTGCCTGGCAGAAATATCCTTCAGGAGTACGGGCGTTTTTCCATAATGCTGGGCAATGTCCAGTAACGCCCTTGTTGCATATCTGCCTTTTGTTGATATCTTCATCTGTATCTCCGTTTCGATGATTGTTTAGTATTATTATAGACAATGTATAGATTATCACGTCCGGATACCTTTCGTCAAGATGAGGATACTGCCCTTTGGGCGGTGGGGATTATATAATGGACTAATTTACAGGGGCGGGAGTAGATGATGGATTACTTAACTCCTTCGCCTTATTAAAATCGTCTTCGGCTTTGCCTAGTTCTCCCAATTTTTGATAGGCAAGCCCACGGTTATAGTAACAACTGGCACTCCGCGGGTCCAGCTCGATTGCCCTGGTATAATCGTCAACGGCTTCATAGTACATACTTTTTTCAATATATACATGCCCGCGGCTGCTGTAAGCTTCCGGATCATTCGGGTTTATTGCAATCGCAGCATTGTAATCAGCTATGGCCTCATCATATCCACCTTTTTCATCATAGGCATAGCCGCGGTTATAGTAAGCTTCGGCATAGTTCCGGTTTAGCTCAATCGCCATAGTATAGTCATTTATGGCACGGTTATTATCACCTGTCTCAGCATATACGTACCCGCGGTTGTTATAGGCTTCGGCAAGCTTTGGATTTAATGCGATCGCACTGGTGTAATCAGCAATGGCCTTACTATATTCACTTTTATTATCATAGGCATTCCCGCGGTCGAGGTAAGCTGTATCATTGTTTGGATCCAGTTCAATCGCCACAGCGTAATCAGCAATAGCTCTATCAAATTGACC
>JAPLHL010000509.1 GCA_026389655.1 Chloroflexota bacterium | reverse complement strand
TAACAGACCTCAGGCAGCTTTTTATCCGGGTTTTTTTCCATGACATAGCGCAAAAGCTGGTTGGCCAGCGAAATGGTCATAGTAGCAAGCTCGTCGCCATGGATTATTTTAATTCTTTCACCGCTGTATAGGGCCTGTAACCGGGCGGGAAACTCCATGTCTGCGCGGTTGAAAACAAAGTGAATGATGACGCCGGGATACAGCTCCTTGGCGACAGCCCAGTCTTCCCCTATCCCCACCTTATCAACAAATCCGCCGAAATATTCAGCCAGGGCTGACGTATCGGTTACGTATTCCAGCGCAGCCGCACGCATTTTTAACCCGCCCTTCACCTGTCCCTGGTGCGGGCTTATCTTGCCTTCCAGCTCGGCGAGGTTAAATAGCCTGGTCTTGTTTTCAGTCATCTGTCAACGGATTTTAAGCCTGAAAAGCATTTCCTGCACGGAGCGCCGGAACTTGGAATCGAGAGGCAACTTCGTCAGGGGTTCGCCCTTGATGTCCAGTTCTGTGATCTCAAAGTCCTCCGGGATGGTGGCGACCAGGATCAAACCGGACTTCCTGATCTCATCTTCAATGGCCGGAGGGATGCCATTTTTCAGCCGGTTCAATACAAGGAAGACACCCGCTTTGACGCTGGTGCGCATCTCGCCGATAAGCTGCTGAAGTCGTTTGGCCGTATTCAGCCCCCGCATGGTCGGGTCGGTTACTGCCAGCAGAAAATCTATATCCTGCGTGGTCTGGCGGCTGATATGTTCAAGCCCGGCCTCGCAGTCCATCACAACGTAATCATAATTCTTGGCCAGCTTGTCGATTGAGAAGCGGATCATATGGTTAGCGGCGCAGTAGCAGCCCGGCCCCTCAGGCCGGCCCATGGCCAGCAGGTCAAACCTCTCAGTTTCGACCAGCGACTCGTGGATACGGGCGTCCAGGATCTCCTGTTTAGAAACGTCCATAGCTATACGTCCGCTCTTTATATCGCCTGCCATTTTCTCGCGGGTTTTACCAACCGTGCTCTTGAGGCTAACGCCCAGGGCATCATTGAGATTGGTGCTGGGATCTGCGTCCACCGCCAGCACAATACCTTTACTCGATAGAAAATCCACCAGCACGGCCGATATTGCGGTCTTGCCCACACCACCCTTACCGGTTACTGCTATGGTTATTGTCATCGCTTATTTTGACTCCTTTGAGGCCGTTTCCGGCCGGGTGCGGCGGTCCCCGGGCACCAGGCTGACGGGAGATAATCTAACAACTGCATTATACTCTGCCGGGCAGACCAGCTCACAACTGCTGCACTTGGTGCACTTGGCCTGGTCTACGATTTTCAATCCTTTTTCATCACTGAATATGGCCTCTGCCGGACAGGCCAGCACACAGTGGTCGCAGCCTCTCTCGCATTTGTCCGGCAGTATGTAGTAAGCCGTCAGGTCCTTGCAAACGCGGGCGGGACAGCGTTTCTCCACCACATGGGCTTCATACTCATCGCGGAAGTAGCGCAATGTAGTTAGCACCGGATTGGGTGCCATCCTGCCCAGCCCGCAGAGGGAGGCAGATTTAATATCTTCCGCCAGATCTTTCAAATTATCCAGCCCATCCGGAGAGCCGTTTCCCTTCGTTATGTCCTCAAGGATGCCAAGCATCTGGAAGGTCCCAATACGGCACTGCGTACACTTGCCGCAGGACTCCCGCTGGCTGAAATCGATGAAGAATTTCGCCGTATCCACCATGCAGTTGTCCTCGTCCATCACGATCACGCCGCCCGACCCCATAATGGCCCCGGCTTCCTTAAGCGAGTCGAAGTCGATGGGCGTATCCAGCAGGCTTTCAGGCAGGCACCCGCCCGACGGTCCGCCAATCTGCACGCCCTTGAACTGTTTGCTGTTCCTGACGCCACCGCCGATATCATTGATCAGGGTGTTGAGTGTCGTCCCCGTCGGCACTTCGCTGCCCTCTATGGCGGCTATCATGGCCGTCTCTTCACCGGAGACAAAGGCGCCTGCCCCTTTGACAATCTCGATATCAAAATCAAAGCCGCTATCTAGAATGTTCCTGCCCAGCAGTCCTTTTTGCCGGGATTGTTCCAGCGCAGTTTTCAATCTGTCTATGGCAAGTGGATACTCCTCCCTGACATAGATAAACCCCCGATGTGCGCCAACGGAGTAACCAGCGATAGACATACCCTCAATGACCGCATGCGGATCGCTCTCGAGTAAGACCCTGTCCATGAAAGCGCCGGGGTCGCCTTCGTCTGCATTGCAGATCACGTATTTGGTTTTGTTTCTGGCCCGGGCGCAAAGCTTCCATTTGGTGGCTGTGGGAAATCCTGCTCCCCCGCGGCCGCGCAGACCTGACTTCTCAACCTCTTTTATTATGGCGGCCGGTTTCACGTGCAGGGATTTGTCCAGCCCTCTATAGCCGCCGCAGGCGATGTAATGATCGATATCCAGCGGTGAATTATAGCCGCAGTTGCGCAGTAAGAGACGTGTCTCATGGTTAAAACGCTCCAACTCGGGGATATATACGGCTTCACTGCCGCCGCCTGCCACGGTGCCCAGGGCAAGGTCAAGGCAGGGGTCATCCCCTTTGACATAGCCTTCAATGAGTTGCGGCACCAACTGGGGCGTGACGTGGTGGTAGCACACAGCAAAGTCGCCGGGCTTCAATATTATTACCAGCGGCTCGTACGAGCACATGCCCATGCAGCCTACCTCGGAGATGCGCACAGGATTTGTAAGACCTTCTATTCCGTGCCTGAAAGCGTCCAAAACGGCCAGTGAGCCTGCGGCGCGTCCGCAGGTAGCGGTCCCGATCAATACATGGGTAGTCCGGCTGTCGTAAAGCGGTTCCCAGTTTGCCCTGGCCTGAGCGTACAGTTCGTCAAAGGTCATGGCCGGCTACCGGTCCCCGCTTCTGTCTCCGAAGCCGCAGGTTTAATGGTGACCAGCACCTCTTCGATCTTTGTAGCCGTCATCCTGGGATAAGCTTGCTCACCAATCGTCACAACGGGCGCAAGGGCGCAGCATCCAATGCATGCCACTCTCTCCAGGCTGAACTCACGGTCGGTTGTTATCCCGCCAATCTCGATATCCAGCTCACGGGCCGTAGCTTCCAGCACGAGTTGCCCTCCTGCAAGATGGCAGGCGGTTCCCATACAGACTTTAACCGGCCTTTTGCCGGGAGCAGTGAAGCGGAACTGGTTATAGAAGGTTGCCACACCCCAGACTGAGCTGGCAGGCATATCTAAAAACTTCGCCACTTCCAATAAGGCTTCCTTCGACAGGTAGCCGTGCCCGTTCTGGATATCCTGGAGGATATCTATCAGGTGAGCCCGGTTGCGGCGCTCCGGGGTAAGTATGACTGTAAGATCATTTTCTTCGTTCAATTACAATGCCTCGAAAAGGAAATTCACATGATAATTATTGATACTATTTTATGTCAAAGCGGAGAATGTAGCTAGGCGGACGGGAAAAATTCCGGGTTTCAAAGGTAAAATTCGAAATATTATAAGCGCCCGAGCTTTGGGTTTCGAATCTGTTCAGGGTTTAGAGTTTGGGGCTTAGGGCTTTTACCTATTGCTTCCAGCTCTTCACCAGTTTCGGCAGGTAGGCCGGTATCTCATTGGCGTCGCCGGGGCCGACAATAATATCCCAATCGGGCAGGCCTTCTTTAAGTTCGCCGCGTATGCGGGCGACCTTGCCCGGGATAATCAGGTGCCGGTGGTTGACCTTGCCTTCGATGCCGCTTCTCTTCACGAACGGCGCTATAGAATCGCCGCTGAACTTGCCCGCAGCCCAGGCAGTCAGGATGCCCAGTCCGCCTGCTTCCTTTACCAGGAGCCAGGCAGGCACCTTGCTGGATTCCACTTCAGAGGCCACCAGGAAGTACGTGAGCGCCCAATTGCTGGTAATAAGCACGGGCGAGTCGGCGTCCGGGTTATTGACCGGATAAATGTTCTCCTCCATTGACATCGGGATGCGCGGGTCAGTGTAGATATTAAGCCGCTGCGCCAGGAGAGGCAGCAATGTATGCTCATCGATATGCGACAGTACGATAATCCCGGCGTACTTGATCATGAACATGGAGGCCAGGATCGTCTCGCTCATACGGTCGTTTGTCATGAAGCACGGGAAGCCGATGGTCGGATAGCCGAGCGGCCGGAAACTCTGCTTGAGCGCAGCCCGGCGAATGATGGTCTGGTCACGCACGGCCGACAGCAGGTCCCTGGAACCCGGGTCCATGATCACGTCTTCTATACCGGCTTCTTTAAGCCGGCCGGTAAGCGAAGCCAGGTCTTCCATTTTATCCGCCCTGATCACAACCGTAGCCGGCTTCGCCTTAACCGCCGATATCACTTTATCGATATTGGCGGTGGTCACCGGGTAAAGCAGTGGATTTCTGTCCGCACATATATTGTGTGCCGATAGCAAAACATCGATATCCTCGGATATCAAGATCAGGGGACAGTCCGTTGCGGCAAGCGCCTTTTTCACCAGGCTCTCATATCTACCGCGGTCGCCTGATTTGAACTGAACGGCCAGCATATCAGCTTTAAGCGTTTTGCCGACCCAACTGAACTGGACCTCTTTAAGTTTCTTTATCTTATTATCTATTTCGGATTCGGGCTCATTATCAGAAATTAAAACAGCTATGCCCGGCTGATGTACGAATGTCTTCTCATGCCGGTACATCACCTGCTCATCACCGATAGTGACCGCATTAGCCCCCTTGCCAACTGTTACCGGTTTTATGGGAGGCGCCAGTGCGTCCTCCAACTCAGCCCTGACTTCTGGCGTCATATAGGGGCACTTATCAAGAACGATGCCGCCGGATGCCAGCTTCATGGCAAAAGCAAAGCAGGTCGGCAGGCCGCATTCCTTGCAGTTCTTTTTCCCTGCCTCGGGCAGCTTCTTGACTATATCTGTGCCTTTAATTGCCACTGCTCGCTCCTTTCCGGACGGCTTCCCTGATCAGCCTGGCGCTCTCAGGATGGCGCAGCACAAGGATATTGGCCCCTGCCAGCAGCAGGGTCATGGCCGTGACACCCTCCCAGAGGATACCCTGCTCCCTGTCTGCCTTGGCCTGGCTGGTCTTCCAGCATTCAGCGCCCAGATCGGCGATTATGGGCATCTGCATAGCCACATCGCCGAACATGACACCTATATGCTTGGTGCGCTCAATAATCGTAAAACTGTATTCCATCCCATATCCGACCGCCGAAGAGAGGGGATCAATGACAATCTTCTCAGGCGGGACGGTTTTCAAGAGTTTGACGTTCAACTCCTTCTCCAGGTTAATATCCATAGGAGTCTGGGCGATTATACAGTGGCCGTTTTCCGATACGGCCCTGGCTATGGCTTCGTAATTCTCTTTAACGGCAGGCCCGATTAACAGGTTCTGGCCTTTGCAGGCTATGGCAACCGCCGTCAGAACTTCCACATCTTTCTTCTCGTCGCCGCACCCATATACAATAAGGGGCGCATTAACACCTGCAGCCATCTTTTTCACCAGGGCAGCTGCTTCATCCGCTGTCTTATTCTCTCCCTGGGGATCAGTCCCGTCGAGGTGCAGGCAGATCAGGTCAGCGCCCTTTTCCAGGCAACGGGCGGCCCATTTCACCGGGTCGGATACAACGTCTTTGAATGGTTCAACGGCCCATTCGGCCCAGCCGGCGGCGGCGTTGTCATCGATTTGCAGTGCGATCAAAGGCCGGTTTGCAGTTGTACCCTCGAAATAATGGAGCGGCAGTATGTTCTCTCCGCCGATCTTTACGGCCCTGTTGCCGGTCCCGATGACAACTTCCTTCACTTTTCCCGTGTAAGTCTCTACGGGCGCCTTGTATTCCATCAAGTTTTACCTCAACTAAGATTCAAGCCAGGCGTGCGAGTAGAGCGCATCGCCGTGCAGTACCCTGGCAGTCTTAACATAGTTCTGTTCTTTTTCGGACAGCCCTGTCATACTGATCTGCTCGCCATCCATGACCCGGTAGATAAGCTGCTTGATTTCCTGCAGCCCTCCCCGATTCATTTCCATGAGCTCAGGATCGAGCACGTCCACTATCGCCGAATACAGCCCGTACTTTTCCATCATGACAAGATAGGTGCGGTTCAAAATGCCTCGCAACGGACCTGGCGTTCCGTTGGAGACATTGGACAGGCCGATCAAGGATTTAACACCCGGCAGAAGGTCCGGCAATATCTTGATGAACTCGAGAGCTTCCCTGCACTGTTTCTGATCGGCGCTGATCGGAAGGATAATTGGGTCCACCCTGATATCTTCGATCTTGATTCCCAAGCCGGTTGCATGAGTGTATGTCTCGGTGATCGCCTCTACGCGTGCATCGACATCAGGCGGACAGCCCGCATCCGTTATGACAGAGAGGATTATCTCGGTATTATATACTACCGCCAACGGCATCATCTGGGCTTTGCTCTCAGCTTTGCCCGAAGCCGAATTAATAATGGCCCGTCTCTTGCAAAGCTTTAGAGCCGCTTCCATGGCGACCGGGTTCATGGTGTCAATCGATAACGGCAGGTCTGTGACCGCCTGAACAGTATTGACCAGCCATGAGGCAACTTCTTCGGGATTTTGGCGTGCCGGACCCATATTCAGGTCGAGATAGTCGGCGCCCGCTTCCGTTTGTGCTTTGGCCAGATTCTGTATGACGCCCGCGTCCCTGCCCTTCACCGCCTCGCTGATTGCCTTGGAAATAATATGTATATTCTCGCCAATTAAGTTCATTACCACCCCAAAGAAAGAAATAAGTAGTGCAAAATTTTATCACCCGCAATTCTCACATGCAAATGTACTATAGGAAAACCGGTCCACCGGATGTCGTATAATTATCCCATGCCTGAAAAAGAAAACATCATCGTTTATTGTGACGGGGCCTGCTCCGGCAACCAGTACAAGAACAATGCCGGCGGCTGGGGCGTCATCTTTAAATACAGGGACCATGTCAAAGAAATTCACGGGGGTGAGCTAAATACTACCAACCAGAGGATGGAATTGATGGCCTGCATACGAGCCCTGGAACTGGTCAAGGCGGACGGGCATACGATTAGTGTACACACAGATAGCGCCTACCTGGCCAACGGCATTAATAAGAAATGGTATGTAAACTGGCAGCGTAACGGCTGGCTCAACTACAATAAAAAACCGGTAGAAAACCGCGACCTGTGGGAAAAACTCCTCTCTCTTCTATCCAAATACAAGGTTAACCTGATAAAAGTCGCGGGACACTCCGGCGATGAACTGAATGAGAGGGCGGACGAGCTGGCCCGACAAGGCATCGCAGACGTAAAAAGATAATACCTGTTAGCGAGGAGAATCGCTGCGTACTCTGGTAATTGGGTTAATTGCCGATACCTAGTATAATTTTCTATTACAGTAATTTTATCGATGAGCCAGGTAAATGTCCGAAAATCATCATTATAAGAAAAAGAAGAAAGACGATATTATCCGCGCAGATGACAAGTGGGAGCCGATCGGCCATACTCCCATGCCGGATATCCCGGACCTGCGTAACTGGGACATGCGACTGCTCAAGACTTATAAGCCTTTTTATGCTCCCATGTGCGACCTGTGCTGCTTCTGCACCTACGGCAAATGCGACCTGACGGGAGATAAAAGGGGGGCATGCGGCATAGATATCTCCGCCCAGCAGGCAAGGGTGGTGTTGATGGCCTGCTGCATGGGTATGTCCGCCCACGGAGCACACGCCCGGCACGTCATCGACCATGTTATAGAGAAATATGGGGCTGAATACAAAATCAGCCTGGGCGACCAGATAAGCGTGGAAGCTCCCAACATCAGGTTGGTGATGGGGCTGAAGCCGGAAACCCTTGGCGACCTGGAAAAAGTCATTACTTACGTGGAAGGCCAGCTTATCCACCTGGTTTCCGCACTTCACACCGGCCAGGAGGGATCGAACCTGGACTTCGAATCCAAGGCACTCCACGTTTCCATGCTCGACCACGTCGCCATGGAAGCTGCGGATATCGCCGAGATCGTAGGGTTCGATTATCCCAAGTCTACTGCCGATACGCCGCTGGTGGAGCTGGGTTGGGGAGCTGTCGACAGGACCAAGCCGGTTATCTTGCTGGTAGGGCACAACCCGCTGACCGGCGTGCGAATAGCCGATTATTTGAAAGAACATAACTTGCAAGACAAGCTTGAGCTCGCAGGCATCTGCTGCACTGCTCACGAAGTGACCCGGCATG
>JAPLHL010000225.1 GCA_026389655.1 Chloroflexota bacterium | reverse complement strand
ATCCGAAACATAAAGGCCACGCAGGTCCTTTCTTTCCCAGAGGGCGTCCCGGGTACGAGCTGCCAGCACGAGTTTATTAATGTACAGGTTGATCAACCGCATCTCTGCATAAATATGCTCGATGCTGTCCTGAAATACATTATTAATGACAGGTACGGTCAAGCTATTCTCCCTTGCTTATCCATGATGTTTTCGATTCAGTCCCATCGTCTACGCTAAGCTCGCCATTCATGCCCAACCGCTCAGTAATAAACCCGATCATCTTTTTCCAGGTCCTGAAATACACTATGTCCTTGGTACCGGCATGTTGTATCTGGCCCCTGATCAGGTCCTCATTATCATCGGACCAGATTTTTACTAAAAAAGAATTGTAGTGGCCCATCCGCTTTCCCTTTTAGCTCTGCTTCCGGCCCATGCCGTTTAAAAGCACAACTTATTAATATATTGGAAACACAGTGCTTACCAGTTTCAAAAATAACACAGGGTGGTAAACAGGCGGTGAAGGACGGGTTAATTTTCAGTGAAAATAATTAAGGGAAGTCGAAAAAGGCGGGGGGATAGGAAGTGGTTATACGTTATGCAACCAGGTGGGTTTAAGGGTAAAACCCGGCCGTCAGCTTATGGAAAATAAATTTTTGCCTTTTGTGATCTGCACAAGATGGTAATAGAGATCAACTGTTTTCTGGTCGGGGGTTATATCGAGCTCCTTCCTGAGGACATCAGAGCATACTTTAAACCATCGGTGGGCGCGGTTATATTGCTCGAGGGCGATATTGCATTTGATCAGCCACCGGTAAGCTTCTTCATGGCAGATATCCTTCTGGAGTAGAAGCTGTGAGTAGTGGGAACAATTCTCATAGTCACCTTTATCAAAGGAATATGCTGCCAACTTGCTCAAAATGGCAAGATAATTGTCCTTAAGTGCTTCCCTTTGTAGAAGTGTCCATTCAGAATAAGGATCGTCTTCAAAATAATCGCCCTTATATATCTCTTCTGCCAGCATATACTGCTGAATGGCCTCTTGTTGTTTCCCATCTCTTTCCAGACGGCGTCCAGCCTGCCAGCAATGCTCGAATTCATCGGTATCAATAAATACATCCACCTCGGGACTAATAGAATATTGCCCTTCATGAAACAGGATTATTTGTGTATCACAACCGTTTGTGATGCATGTTGAGAGAGTCTGACGAAGTGAATAGACTGCCGCCTTTAGATTGTTCCTACCTACTTCAGCATCACAGTTAGGCCATAAGGCCTCTATAAGCTCATCCCTGCAAATAGCTTTCTTACGCCTTGTAAGAAGATATTTCATCATAGAGCGGGCTTTCTGGCTGTGCCACTTATCTACTTTCTCATAATTTATAAGCATATGGAAATTGCCCATGCAGTACACGCTTAACAAAGGACGTGTGGGAACCATGTCTGAAGTGCTTGTCTTAACTGCCGACTGTGAGATGCTTGATGCAGAGTAACGAGTGGCTTCATATTCCTCGATGATGTCCTTTAATCTATGGTCCGCCCATAGCTCACTTTCTTCGAATGATCGATAGAGGCCTTCAAGCTGTTTTTTAGCCGAAGAGTATTTGCCCTGCGCCAACCGTAAAATTTGTACCGTTGCCGCCCAATCCGCTTCTGGAAAACTGCCCTTGCCTGGAACCACTATGTCAGTCCGATGCTTCATCTGCCCCTTAATAGAATCCATCATCTTCTCTCCCTTTAGATTAGTCCCCAGATTGCTAAAAGCCGAACCATCCAATGTCAGGGCCTAGTTTAAGTAAAACCAGCTATCTGAATTCCGCCGCCAATAAAGAATACTCCAAAACAGCATCACCTTTCAATGGAGTGCACAAACAATCCTGTTGGAATCAATTATAAGAGGTTTGGGCCGCATTTTACCGGAATACAGCAAAATAAAATGGCAAAGACTGCGTCTTTGCCATTTGTGTTTCTCGTGGTAGGCCGTGCAGGAATCGAACCTGCGACCCACTGATTAAAAGTCAGTTGCTCTACCAACTGAGCTAACGGCCCATATTACCCGGCTTTCCAATCGGGAAAACCAGGTTAAAAGTTTATCATAATCACACATTCACAGGCAATTCCAATTTTCCGCCTCACGGTATAAATTATAAGCCTTTTAGGCCCGTCCATACCTGTAAACCGGGGGTACACCCCACCAAAGTACTATGGTAAAAAGTACCGATGGGTGATGGTCACGGGGACATTGACAGTCTATGCTTATTAAAGTTGACGATAGAGGACTAAGAAGGGCTATTTAATTTTAGCAATAGCGTGAGAGGAGATAATAATAATGAAAACATCTTTTGCAAGTGAGTTAGCAACCAGTTTTGAAGTCTCAACCAGGCGGCCGCGTGTTGCCGAACTGGATAGAGATGACCTTGAGCATATGCTGGCATATCAGAGACTGCTGGCTGGAAAGAATATAACACGTACGATCGTTCGACAGTCA
This sequence comes from Chloroflexota bacterium, assembly GCA_026389655.1. Lineage (GTDB taxonomy): Bacteria > Chloroflexota > Dehalococcoidia > GIF9 > UBA5629 > JAFGLP01. The sequence goes on along the minus strand of JAPLHL010000225.1, from coordinate 3,456 downwards.
AAGGACGCCATTTTCATCAGTACCGGCGATGGCAGGTTCGTTGATGTCAATCAGCCTCTTCTAGATTTGCTGGGTTACGATCCAGAGGACATAGTAGGGCAATACATCAAGAGCATTTGCGTTAATCCTTCCGATGGTGAAATGTTACAACAGGAAGTTGAACAAAAAGGATACGTCATCGACTATAAAATAAAGTTATATAAGAAGGATGCCACTGAGTTGGTGTGTGCCGTGACATCCACTGTGAGGTGGTATAACGATGAAAGTATGCCCGGAAACCAGCCGCTATTTAAATCCTGGGTGAGAAAGGTTGTATAAACTACCGGGCTGTTGATATTAGTACTTTACATAAGTGCTTATACATTATGCCCTGAGGTAGACCAAGCGGGGAGGGACTTTAGTAAGATTGGGCTGCTGCAAACAGGAATTTTGCAGCAGCCTTTTTTATTTCGTTCCAGGGAAGTGGCTCTGCTCGGTAGCTGAAGTCTGTCAAGCCAATGGTGAAATCATGAAAACCCCTCGTCGTCTGCCCTGTAAAAAATGGAGCGGGTGACGGGATTCGAACCCGTGACATCTTGCTTGGGAAGCAAGCGCTCTACCGCTGAGTTACACCCGCATACAACAGTTTGATTATATTAGTTATAAAACAACCAGTGTGTCAAGTAATCCGCAAATCTCACTTTTTCGACCAACTGGCGACCTTTATCTCAGATTGAGCGAAGCTGTCAGGTATATATGGTTTGATATCCAAGACCGGTGTGCCATCTATTGCATCAAGACCTTTTACCGTAAGTATGTTACCTTCCTTTTTTATCAACGTGACAACAGTCATGCCGATGGGATTCGGGCGTACCGGACTTCGCGTGGCAAACACTCCGGTGAGAGGAATCGAAGCATCCCTGCGAGGGTGTACTTTCAAGACAGCTCTTTCACTACTTTTTATTTCGTGCAACCAGAACAAAACGACAATGTGAGAGAACGATTCGATTCCATCAAGGGCCCTGCCATAACGGGGTTTAAGGATTATTCGAGAAACTGTATCCCCGGCGTCAAACTTGTGATTCTGCGTAATCCCGTTTTCGACCGTCCCCACCGGCCTTACCTTTATTCTCATAGCAACAGTATAGAGCATTTCTATATATGACTGTTACCCTAAGCTTGAATAAGCTTGAAAATGGATATACAATCATCAGAACGTTAGACTCGAAGCGGGAGATGCCAATGTCAAAACCGACTCTTGATTTTTTGTTTAATCCCTCTTCAATTGCAATTGCCGGTGTCTCACCAGACGTGAACAAGCCTAATACAGCCCAATTATATGTAACCGGCCTTAAAAATTTTGGCTATAAAGGGGACATTTACCCGCTGCATCCTTCCGGTGGGGAGATTTTTGGTCTGAATGTGTATACAAATGTTAAAGATATACCCGGTACTGTGGACCTGGTGGTTTCCGCTATCCCTGCCAGGTTTACACCTCAACTAGTCAAGGATTGCGGGGAGAAGGGCGTAAAAGCCGTGCACCTTTTCACATCGGGTTACAGTGAAATTGAAGATGAGATCGGCAAGAAACTCGAAACTGAGATACTTGGCATCGCAAGTAGAACGGGGATGCGGCTGGTCGGGCCAAATTGTATGGGCATCTATCATCCATCGGCCGGGGTCACCTTTGCCGGGGAATTCCCTGAGCAGACCGGTTTTCCGCGCACTCCCGGATCACTGGGCTTGATGTCACAGAGTGGAGGAAACTGCATATTTTGCATCAGGGAAGCATTTTCAAGGGGCCTGTTTTTCAGCAAGGCAATAAGCTATGGGAATGCAGCAGACCTGAATGAAAGCGATTACCTGGAGTACATGATGGAAGATCCCGCAACCAGGGTGATTGCGGCGTATATCGAGGGTGTTAAAGACGGTGACCGTTTTATGAAAATACTTAAAAAGGCGGCTGCCAGGAAACCTGTCATAGTAAACAAGGCGGGTAATACAGAGATCGGGGCCAGGGCATGTGCATCGCACACAAGCGCAATAGCCGGGTCGGCCAGTGTCTGGCATGATCTGTTAAAACAGGCCGGCGCTATCCAGGTTGGCAGCATGCCTGAGTTAGTGGATATAGCACTGGCTTTTGATAAGATACCACCTCCAAAGGGAAGAAATGTGGCCGTAATTGGCTCAGGCGGCGGCATTGCAGTACAGGCAGCAGATGACATAACGCGAGAAGGGCTGAAAATGCCAGCCTTATCACCCGAAATCCGTAAAAAACTCCACGATATATATGGCACTGAAGCTGGAAGCATGTTCAGAAATCCGGTTGACATGTCACCTTTTGGCAATATTGAGTCGCTCGCAAATGGTATTCAAGCTATAGCAGAATCCGATCAGATCGATATTATAATGATGCAATTTCCATTCGATTTATGGGCATTGCTGAATCGTGCTATTCCAGTAAAGCCCTTTGTTGCTACAGTTACAGAACTATGCGGAATAATAAAGAAGCCTCTTGTAGTGGTGCTGCATTATGCCGTTAGCATCGGCGGTAGACGGCTGCAAGACGAAGTTCAAGCCAAGTTTGTTGAATTGGGCCTGCCGGTATATCCTTCGATAACGCGTGCGGCCTCGGCAATCCGAAAATATATTGAATATGCCGAGCGTCTGAGGTAATGACTTCGACTTTCTATATATTTTATTAGAGCGTACAGTAATGATACGGTTAAATTTAACGAATGATAGAAATACTTCAGAATAAATACTCGGCTACCAGATTTGAAATTCTGGTTGAAATTGCAGCTTCGGGGCCTAACGTGCAGCAAAGGCAAATAGCTGCCAAACTCGGGATAACCCCCCAGGCGGTATCCGACTATATACATAGAATGGTAGAAGATGGGTCAGTTACCTCTGCCGGCCGTTCAAGCTACCGGGTTAGTGTAAAAGGGGTCAATTGGATGCTTGAAATGCTCAGGGAACTTCGCGATTATGTGTCCCGTGTGACAACGGTGATCACTGATATCACTACTTGCGCTGCCATAGCAGAGACAGACATAACCCAGGGCCAGATAGTCGGATTAAAGATGATAGATGGCCTTCTTTATGCCACCAGCGAAATCGGCGAGGGCGCCAGAGGTATTTCCGCATCGGACGTTAAGAGGGGCGAGGATGCAGATATTACCAGGATAGAGGGGCTGGTAGAATTACGAAGGGGAAAGGTAAAAATACTGCAAGTTCCTTCGATCGGTAAGGGCGGGTCAAGACAGGTGGACCTGAAGCGAATCAAGTCCTGTGCCAATCAAGCTAAGAACGTGGGAGCCATTGGCATAGAGGCTCTGGTTGCGTTGAGGCGTGCGGAAATCGAACCAAAATATCTATACGGCGTTACAGAAGCAGCCGTGGAGGCAGTTCATTGCGGTCTATCGGTTGTTATTGCATGCACTGATGACGCCATGCCGGGACTGATCAAGAGGATGC
>JAPLHL010000544.1 GCA_026389655.1 Chloroflexota bacterium | reverse complement strand
TTTCTATTCCACGATGCAGAAGCGATTTAATCGTGCCTTCTTTTTTACCCAATATTTTTACTATGTCCCTGATCTTCTTTTTTTCAAAGAATTTAAGTGTGATCACTTCCTGGTACATGGATGGCAATTCGGCAAGTTTTTTATGCAGGAGCAAGAACTCTTCATGCTTGCTCAGTTCTTCCTCAGCCTGGTTGACCTCGTCGGCAAAATCCGTAGTATCGGCCAGCTCCGATATCTTATCAATACTTATATTGCGACGTCCTTCCTTTCTGTAATAATCGTTTATCTCATTGCTTGCTATCCTGTAAAGCCATGCGGCGAACGGTATATCACGCCAGCGGTACTTATTAATCTGGTTCATGGCTTTTAAAAAGGTCACCGAAGTGATATCCAGTGACAGTTGCACGTTTGCCGTTCGTTTGAGAGCGTAGTTGAATATCCTCTGGTAATTGATTTCGTACAGTTCGCCGAAAGCCTCGCGATTATGCTGTGCTCGCTTAACCAGATCTGCCTCTGATTGACCGGAAAATAACGGGGTTTCTCTTTTTATCATAAATACATTTAATTAAGTTTAATTCATAACGCAACGGTTGCAAAAAGGTTGCAGCATTGTTCAAATCCATTTTAACATTAAATGAGATACTTGTAGACCAATTAGATTTTAAAGTGCTATGATGGACAACTGACATGCTCGCTGCAAGCCCGATCTACTGGTCATACATGGCAGCTTTATGCCTTTCGGTTGCCCTCTCTTTGATACTGATCGGTTATGTATGGCCCCGCCGTTCGGCGTCCGGCGCTATGCCCCTGCTGGGTATACTCGTTTCCGTTATATTCTGGGCAGTCGGATACATTATGGAGTACACAAGTATCCAGATTGACGCCAAGTTGCTGGCCATGGATATCAGCTACATAGGGGTGATGACTCTGCCGGTCATGTTATTAATATTCTCTTTGCGCTATACGCATCGTGAACAATGGCTTAAACCCCGCTTCCTGGTCCTCCTTTTTATCATCCCCGTCATTACTTTGATTTTACAGTGTACCAAGGATTTCCATTCCCTGCTGTACTATGATATACACCTGGTCCAGGATCCGCCTTTTATTTTAATTGGCAAAAGCTACGGCCTGTGGTTCTGGGTTGCGGCAACATACAATTACTCACTTTTATTGGCCAGCATTTTTGTACTTATTGACAGGCTTTTAAGCCCGCCGCGCCTTTTTATCGACCAGGCAATTTACCTGCTTTTAGTGATCACTCTCCCGGCGGTTGCCAATATCATATACATATTCCACTTGTTACCGATCCCTCATGCGGATTGGACCCCCACTGCATTTGCAGCCTCGGCTATTGCATTAACGCTCGCCATTTCGAGACACCGGTTCCTCGAGATACTGCCGGTCGCACGCGAGTCCGCCATTGAGTTGATGAGTGAAGGGTTCCTGGTAGTCGATGACAAGGAACGCATTGTAGATTTCAACAGGGCAATGCAGGATATCATCGGACTACCGCCAGGCACAATTCACGGCAGCCAACTACCCGGTATTATCCTGGACCAGCTAAAATCAAGCCAGGACTACGCTGCCGGTCTGGCCGCAAATATCGAGATTGAACTGGAAATCAAGAAAGAAACCCGCTGCTTCAGTGTCCATTTTTCCCCACTCCACATCGGCCCCCGAACCTGCGGGCATGTCCTTGTTTTCTATGATGTAACCGAACGAAAGCGCATGGAAGATACGGTAAAACAAATAGCCTATTACGACGCCCTCACGGGCTTGCCCAACCGGCTATTGTTAGGTGATCGTGCCGAGCAGGCATTATC
>JAPLHL010000384.1 GCA_026389655.1 Chloroflexota bacterium | reverse complement strand
CGGTGAAAGGCCTGACGAGGCTTCTGTGAGAAAACAGGAACTTGGCGGCGCCGGGGAGAAGCTGGCCTGTAATGCTCTAAAGAAAAAAGGGTATCGCATTATCGGTAAAAACTACCGCTGCCGCTACGGGGAGATCGATATTATCGCCATACATAAGGACTGCCTGGTATTTGTTGAAGTACGCAGCAAAAGCGGGACATCGTTCGGAACTCCTGAAGAATCAGTAACAGCGCGAAAAATGCACAAGCTTGTTTCAACAGCGCTGGACTATTTAAACAGCCACCAGGACACTCCACCCGATTGGAGGATCGACTTTGTTGCCATAGAGTTCGACGCAGCAAAAAAGAAAGCCACCCGGATTGAAATCATTGAAAATGCCATCAACTAGACACCTGACCAATTAAAATCCACCTCAACTTCTGCTATAATTCGCCTATCGAATAGTCACTCTCGTTAGATAAAAGTTGATTTTGGTTGGAGGAGGCGCAGCATCGTTTTAGGTATTATCTACCGGGTATTGATTGGCATCGCAGCCTTGACAGGCATTTACCTGACCAGCCTGTATAGCTTCCTGCTTTTTCACATACTGATTGAGCTTCTCAGCATCATTGTATGTTTCAGCATATTCATCGTCGCATGGAATTCACGTAATTATACCGATAACAACTACTTCACCTTCCTGGGCATTGCGTATCTTTATGTCGGGATCGTGGAATTAATGCATACCCTGGCCTTTGACGGCATGCCGTTTTTTAACGATTTCAACACTAACGTGCAGACCCAGTTATGGATCGCAGCAAGGTATATCCAGAGCTTTTCGCTGTTGATAGCTGTGGTATTTGTTCACCGCAAGCTGAAAATACGCCTCACACTGCTGGGATTTAGTCTCGCTGCAGGGCTAATCCTGCTCTCCGTCCTATTATGGCACAATTTCCCGGCTGCATATATTCCTGGACAGGGACTCACACTCTTCAAGATAAGCAGTGAATTTATAATCTGTACGGCCCTGATGCTAGCCGGCGGGCTGTTATGGAGAAGACGGAACTACTTCAATCGAGCCGTATTATTCTATATCCTGCTGTCAATTGTCTTCGATATCGTGGCTGAGTCGTCTTTCATGCTTTACAGGGACTCGACAAACCTGTTTTACATGCTGGGACACCTTTTTTACATCGTGTCCTTTTTCTTGATATACAGGGCAATTACAGTCACCGGGCTGCAGCAACCGTATGACTTTCTCTTCCGGAACCTGGCCAACAGCCGTGACCTGCTTCAAAAAGAACGGGACAAGCTGGAAAACCTGCTGGACCTGGAAGAATCAATGCTCGTCGCCCTCGATTCCAACGCAAAAGTCACTTTAATCAACCGGAAAGGCAGGGAAATCCTCGGAGCAAGCGAGCAGGATATCCTGGGCAAGCCCTGGTTTGACATGTTTACCCCTGAAAAAATACGACAAACAGCCAGTGAAGGGTATACGAAGCTTATTAACGGGCAAGAGGAACTGATCAAATATATGAACAGGCCGGTCCTGACAGTCACGGGACAGGAGAGACTCCTCTACTGGCATACCGCACTAATAAAGGACAAGACGGGTAAAATTGAGGGCTCATTCAGTTCAGGACAGGACATCACCGAACGTAAACAGGCTGAGGAGCTTTTCAAGGCTATCTTTAGCATGTCGCCGATAGGTATGTATATTGCGCAGGACAATTCATTCAGGCTGGTAAATCCCCAGTTCCTGACATATATCGATTACTCAGAGAATGAATTGATCGGGACAGAACCCCTCTCGCTGGTCGTGCCGGAAGATAAAGCGTTTGTCAGGCTAAATGCCATTAAGTCATTGAAATCACCTAAAGGCCAACTTTATACTTACGATTACAGGGTCAAGACAAGAAGCGGCAAGCTGATGTGGTTCCTGGAATCCCTCACTTCGATTCTTTACGACGGCAGAAAGGCAGCGCTGGGTTCCATAATAGATATATCCGAGCGCAAACAAACGGAAGAGATTTTTAAGTCGCTATCACTCATGGATGACCTCACCGGGCTTTATAACAGGCGCGGTTTCCTGACACTCGCCGATAAGCAACTTAAGCTCAGCAACCGTATGAACCGGGGTGTTACAGTGCTGTTCGCCGACGTCAACAAGATGAAAGCAATCAACGATACCCTGGGACACCCCGAAGGCGATTTAGCCCTGATTAATACTGCCAGGATACTCAAGGAGACGTTCCGCGAATCAGATATTGTAGGCCGCATTCATGGTGATGAATTCGCTGTTTTCATGGCGGGCAGCGATCCAGACTATTCTGATGACATTGTCCAGCGGCTGGACAACAAGCTCAAAGAGTACAATGCCAGTGCGAAAAAACCATATGTGCTGTCATTGAGCATCGGCATTTCTGCCAGTGAAGAGGGCAAGCCCTACAATCTCAGCGACCTGCTCGATATGGCAGACCAATTCATGTACAAGAAAAAGCGTGAAGGCCACTAGGCTTTCTATTCTTCCAGCGTCCCCATGGCTATGCAACTGTGGGCCATTGCGCCTCCGGCACGCATAGCAACGGCAACGAAGATAGCTTCCGCTATCTCTTCATCGCTCGCCCCGGCCTTTTTGGCCCTCTTAGTATGGCCCTGGATGCAATACGGGCACTGCGTGACATGCGCACAGGCAATGGCGATCAATTCCTTGTTTTTCGCACTCAGGCTGCCTTCGGCAAAAACCTTGCCGTCAAAATCCAGGAATGACTTCATTATTTCCGGCTTGAGCGAGAACATCCTGGCGGCTTTTTCTATGCCCTTTTTGGTGTAAAAACACTCTTCCATCACATTCTCCGATTTGAGATTATTTTTATATATATTTCATAAGCAGGGATTTATGCTTTCAACACAGTACGCTGGATAATCTCCAGCTTGGCGCTTTCCGGCAGATCATCAAAATAGGCGCAGTAGCCGGCTACCCGGACGACAATACCCGGATATTTGCCGGGGTTGCAGCGGGCATCCTCCAACAGGTCACGGGACAACACGTTGAATTGCACCTCCATTCCACCTTTTTCAAAGAAGCCTTTTATAAGAGATGCCAGTATATCGTCACCCCGGATGCCTTCAATGGTGGCCGGGTCGAAGCTGAGATTTAAAGCATATCCGTTGGGCGACAGGCACGGATCTATAGCTGCTACCGAATTAAGAAGTGCAGTCGCTCCCAGCCTGTCCCTGCCATTGGAAGCTCCCATGCTGGCGGCAAATGGTTCGCCGGCCTTGCGTCCGTTAGGCAAGGCTCCCACAAGTGCGCCAAAAGCTACGTGGCAGGTGACTGAGTAAAAACCGGGCACATACTTTCCGCCGCGAGTATTCTTATGCCTGGACAGAGCGTTGTAGAAGATTTCCACTACTTTTTTAGCATAGCCGTCCGGCAGGTTATGATCATTTCCATATTTAGGCACGTTAACCAATTCAGCCTGCAACTCCCGATTGGTTTGAAAATTATTTTTCAGCGCTTCAATAACCTGCCCCATGGTATATTTTTTTCTTCTGAATACCAGTTCATCTAATGCGGCCAGTGAATCAGCCACATCTGCAACACCTACGCCCTGTATCCCGCTGGAATTATAAAGCGCCCCTCCTGCGGTGACGTCTTTTCCCGATTGCAGGCAACCGTCAATCAACATGGATGAAAACGGTGTTGGGTGGAAATCCCGGTTTCCTTTCTCGACCACCTGTATATTTTCCACCAACCGGCTTACAATGCAGTTGACCTGCTCAGTGAACGCTTCCATCACCTTGTCGATTGATCCAAAAACCAGTGCATCCGCAGTAGGGTAACCTGCGAGTTTCCTGCTCCCGAACTGCCTGCCGCGGTTGAGCGCCAGCTCAAGACATACGGGCAGGTTCACAAGTGCCGCATCGGTAGAGAAGAAGCTCTTGCCCGGCAATGCCGGTTCCACGCAGCCGACCGGGGCGTAATTCCTGGCTTCTTCAAGCGGATAGCCGTTGGCAACCAGTGACTTCACCGTTGCCTCATCGTTGAAAACAGCAGGGACGCCGTTGCCCTTCTTTGCCACTTCTACGACCTTTTTCAAATACCTGTCAGGGGAACCATCATGCACACGAGCCTGATAATTGGGGTCGCGCAGTCCGGACTCAGCCATCACATCCAGCATAATATAGGTCAGGTCGTTGGTAACGTCTTTGCCCTCCCTGTCCATACCTCCAACTATGCCAGCCTGGACGACCAGGTATCCGCCATGGTATTGACTTACTTTTTCCGATAACAGGAACACGTGTTCCGCCGCCTTGGCGGAAAAGCAGAGCAGGAGTTCCCTGGCCTTCTCAGGGGTAATCCGCCCCCGCTCAAGATCACGCTTATAGTACGGGTAAAGGTACTGGTCAAGCCTGCCGAATGAAACAGCGGAATTTATGCCTTCCAAACATACAGCCATATGAGTGAACCACAGTGACTGCAAGGCCTCATGAAAACTGGATGCAGGTTTTAACGGCACAATGCGGCAGATACGGGCGATCTCATGAAGCTCACTACTCCTGCCTGCATCTTCCTCTTTTCCCGCCATGCGATCGGCTTCATCCGCCATATGGTTGGCGTAGTCCACCAACCCCTTACAGGCAATTCGTGCCGCCTCGTTCAGATCACTACTTTTTCCGCTCATTGAAGTGAGGTATCCCTCAACTCCCTGCCTGAGCATTCCCTCATAATCGGGTAAGAAATGCCCTATCCCACCCGCCTCATTTATCAGGTAATACCTGGCATCCAACTGATCACCCACATATTCAATGAATTTCGCCAAATGCGGATAGAAAGCCTTAAACGGCATATTCCTGAAAAGCCAGTATGGAATAATGCTTAAGAGCATCCTGAGGCGGTCGCTCCAGGGCATAATCAAGGGGTTTGTCTTTCTTTTATCTATATTGAGGATATCCGTGGCCATAAAAATGCCGCTGAGTTCCGGCTGCATGAGGGCGGAGATACGGAAGCCGCCCATATTCCCGACTATCAGCTCATCAGGATAAATCCTCGCAGATTTATTCTGCAGCAGGTAGCGGGTAGCCTGCGCTTTGCGGATAATTACAGGTTGCGAAGGATCGTCGTGATGCTTGAAAAAATCGGTGATTAAATATGCCCTTTCAGGGCATAAATGCACCCTTTCGCTATGCAACCCGCTCTTGATACGTTGAAATCTGTCAGACGCAACTAACGTCTCAGTCTTCATCGTCTTGCCTATTTAATTTCGGGCTTATTACCGTCAGCCGTGTGCCCGGATTTAAACGCCAAGCCGGAAGGGAGGATATTTGTCGGTTATCATCATCAGCGCATATGCCATCACACGCAGGGCCCACCTGGAAACGTCAAGAACAAATGTAAACAGGTCTTTCGGATATTTGCCGGTGAACAAAATGGCGAACCATGCAATTATGATGACAACAAAAGCTGCAATACCCAGGAAGACCAGCACAATAATGTGCGGTATCGCCAGGAACCATTTGACCAATGGCAGCCACCGGTTGAGCTGGGCAGCGTCGGGGTAGGGCATTTCAACATGGACCGTCTGCTCCTCATCGGTCGAAGGATAAACATCGGTCTTCAGAGAACCATATACTCTTACTCTGAACATAAACTTGGTCAATTCAAGATTCCAATCATACCACCATTTCGGATATTTCCTGCGGAACAGTATCATCAGCACTAGGGGAAGCACTACTATACCAATTCCAGCTACCCAACTTCCCATGCCTTCCTTGGCGCCAGTCTGAAAGTTGCCGCCCAGAAGAAGCACAAGTACGATGGCGATAGGGATAACCCAGAATATGCGTAGTGCAGAGCTAAGCCTGTTCAGCTTTCGGTCGGGATAGTCGATCGCCAGATTTACCGGATATGTATCTGCCATTGTTTTCCTCCTTTTGATATTTGTTTTTACAGGTTATGATACTTTTCTTCCGCCCTTTCCAAGATCGTAGATCTCTTTAATTTCTACTACTACGGCAGCTTTGGGCGGGACTGGTATTTTCATCGCCTCGGATAGTTTTTTCGCCTCTTCATACAGCGGACCTGTTGTTAATAATTCCTCAACTTTGCCTTCAAAGCGGAAGCCCTGCATTTTAGTCCTGTCCGCCACTACAATGGCTACTTGTGGATTTTTCTGAATGTTCTCCCAGGTCCTTCCTCCTGCCATCTCAAAAAATACGATATGCTCATCGTCATGGACCCGTGCACTGCCTTTTAACCCTATACTCGGTTTCCCATCCAGGCCTGCCGTACCGACAAAAACCTGTTGACTGGATATGAGGGCCTTCATCTCAGCCGTCAATTTTGCCATTTCCCTGACCTCCTCAACTGTATTGAGATGAATTATAGTGTAATGCCTGTCAGGGTACAAAGTGCGTTTGTTGAGCAAGCTGCTCTACTTTGACATGTTTTAAATCTGTTCCTATAATTCTCTATACATATAATTTAATGTCAGAATACACCCGCCGCGATTTTCTCAGAATAGCCCTGGTTGGACTGGGTGCATTCATGGCCGCACGCTTTTTAAGCGCCTGCTCTCCATCCCAGTCCACTGCCCCGGCGGCCGCAGCGCCAGTCCTACCTGCCGTTCCCAAGAGCACCGAACCAGACAGCAAATCCACAGACTACCCGGACATCGTGGTAGTCAAACATGGGGAACCGGAGGAGCTCGTGAGAAAAGCCATAGATACACTGGGCGGCATTAAGCGTTTTGTGAAAAAGGGCGACAATGTAATCCTCAAACCCAATATCGGACCTGCTATCAGGACTTACGAGTACGCCTCAACAACCAACCCGTGGGTGGTTGCAGCCGTAGCAAAGCTCTGCCTTGAAGCCGGCGCAGGGAGGGTGCGGGTGATGGATAAACCGTTCGGTGGCACAGCGGAGTCGGGTTTTGCCATCAGCGGCATCAAGGAACAGGTGGAAAAAGCGGGCGGAGAAATAGAAATAATGTCCAAATTTAAATTCATTTCCACGGAAATACCACTGGGCAAAGATATTAATACATGGGACATTTATGAAGATATACTCAAGGCTGATGTGCTGATTAATATCCCCATCGCCAAACACCATAGCGGATCGGGCTTGACGCTAGGGATGAAGAACCTGATGGGCACCATACAAAACGCACAACGTTTTCATATAAATTTGCACCAGCGTATCGCTGACCTGGCCACCCGTGTAAGGCCTACGCTTACTATTGTCGATGCTGTACGCATACTGGTAGCCAACGGGCCAACCGGCGGCGACCTCAAAGACGTCCGCAAGCTGGACACAATCATCGCTGGGACTGACATCGTCGCCGTCGACAGCTACGCCACATCGCTCTTCGGGTTAAAGCCCGATGACTTACCCAATATTAAGATGGCGGTGTCGGCAGGCCTGGGGACTTCCGATCTCTCCTCTCTCAATATCAAGGAACTGACTCTTGGCACCTAAACCAAATAAGAAAAGCGGATGGAACAATCATAGCTGGCTAAACCTGCGCAAGGCAATACAAATAATAGCTTTCGCTGGCTTCCTGGTACTGTTTCTTTATGCTGCGCATGAGCTGATGAGGCTGGACCCTCTGGTCATGCTGGCAAACCTTAGATCCAGCCGTACGTTTGATCACTACCTGTTCATAGCGCTCTTTATGATAGCCCTTTCTTTCATATTCGGACGGGCATGGTGCGGCTGGCTTTGCCC
>JAPLHL010000349.1 GCA_026389655.1 Chloroflexota bacterium | reverse complement strand
CACTCTATCCTTTTCAATGGTAGCTAAACGTATCTCCCCGCTTTTGTGAATGAACCGCAGTGGGCCGTTTAAAGGGCCGATTCCGGGGAGTTGATGCTCACTATTGGCATTAATTAAGCGGGTCTATAGTATTTTTCATGTAATGCCCGCAGGCGATGACGGCTGCGCCGAGGGCGGCTATGATACGGGGGTTTTCCGGAACCAGGACTTTGACTTCGAGCTTTTCTTCGATGGCTTTGACCAGTCCTATATTCAGGGCACCGCCTCCGATTACTACTATATCTTTTTGCAGAGTTACCCCGCGGGACATGCCGCTGATTTTGTCAGCAATTGACCGGTGTATGCCGGCCAGGATGTCTTCCGGCTTATCGCCCTGTGAGATGCGGGTGATGACCTCGGTCTCAAGAAAAACTGAACAGGAAGTGGAGAAGCTGGAAGGATTGGTGGCCTTTAGTGAAAGGGGGCCGATATCGTCTATATTTACCTGCAGGATACGTGCCAGCACCTGCAGAAGCCGCGCGCTGCCGGTGGCGCAGATCTCGGATACGTTGAAATTAATAATCCGCCCTGCCTCATCCATGGTGATGATCTGGCTGCCCTGGCCCCCGATGTCGATAATCGTCCTGGCGGTAGGAAATACCAGGTTAACGCCGCGAGCATCGCAAAGTATAACGCCGTGATAGCTGCCGGCGCCTGCGTTCCTGCCGCCGATCCCGGTAGCCGCCGATGCCGTGATATCGGACTCCTTCAGCCCGGCCAGATGCAGCGCTTCAGCTTTAACACCGGCAGAAGTGGTGGAATAATTTGTCCCCGATGCCATGACCACAGCGGCCAGGATTTTCTGCCCTTCAATTATGACTGCCTTGCTTCCGGCCGCGCCTATATCTATTCCCAGGAAATATGCGCTCACCTGTCTTTCTCCATGAAATCTATATAGGCTTCGCTGAGCTCCTTTTTCTTCACCTGTAAACGGCCGTCCTGTACTAACCGGAAGGCCTGGTCACGTGCCAGTATAGCGGCGCCCAGTGCGCCCGTAATAAGCGGCTCCTCCGGGACCAGCACCGGCATGGCCAGTACGGTCTCCATGGCCTTGACCATGCCTACGTTCTTTGCAACACCTCCGGTAAATACTACAGGGGGCTCTACCTTGAGCTGGCGTGCCAGCTTAACCACGCGGGTCGTTACCGCGATATATACTCCCGCCAGGATATCCGGTAGCGGCTGGCCTTCGGACAGGCGGGATATGATCTCCTGCTGGGCGAAGATGGTGCACAGGCTGTTTATTTTGACGGGAGTGTCGGTTTGCAGTGAGATACGGCCCATCTCGTTCAGATCGAGTCCCAGAGTCTCGGCAGCTACCTCCAGGAACCTGCCCGTTCCGGCAGCGCACTTCTCGTTGGTCAGGAAATCGGTGAGCTTGCCGTTCTTGATCTTGAGCACCTTGGCATCCTGGCCGCCGATATCAATGGCTGTTTTCACGTCCGGAAAGAGCACTGATACGCCCCTGGCATGACAGGTGAGCTCGGTGACCTGCTTATCCGCGAAAGGGACGTTGACCCGTCCGTAGCCGGTGGAAATTATGTAGGCGACTTCGTCGAGGATGATGCCGGCCTTTTGCATCACGTCCTCCATGACCTTGTTGGCACGGCGGCGGTGCTCGGCGCCGGTGGGGCCAACCACGTACGAACGCATTACACCGTCAGCATCTATGATGACCGCCTTGGACATGGTGGAGCCTATATCAATGCCGGCGAAGAAGAGTCTGGATACTTCCTTAAACATGCGGGCTTACTGCTTCCCTCAGCCCAATGTTTCTACGAACGCCTCTACTCTCGTCTTGATGGGCGCCAGCGACCTTTCACTGTAATCGTGCTCGATGTAGATGTTGGGTATACCCAACTTATCAAAATAATGCCTTAAATTGGGCACTTCATATCCATGCGTGTCGCAGTACTTGACGCTTTGCAGTATTATGCCGTTTACGTGCCAGTCGGTTACGGCCTTCTTAATATAGTTGAACCTGCTGTCCAGGTCCTTGTCGTAGTCTCTTTTAATCTCGCCGGGTTCCGATTGCCTGTAAGTGCGCGGGCACTTGATATCTACCAGGTAGCGCTGCGCAATGGAGTGCAGGTCATAAGGAGGCTTAACATCAGCCCAGAATGCCCTCGTACCCACGCAGGTATCGTCAACTACCACATTGGCGTCGGCATTTTCTATCAGCTCGTAAAGAGATGTATTGTCGAAAACCGGGCCCCAGACAAGAAGCCGCGCTTTTTTCTTTGCAGGTGTGACCTTGCGCTCTTTAACTTCCCTGATAACCTCTTCCAGCAGATCGTTGCCCTCTTCGACAGGGAGGCTGAAGAGCGATACCATGATTTCAAGGTTTTCCATAGAAGTGAGCATGGGAGGATCGGACTTACGCAGGTCGTAGAGGTCACGCACCAGTTTACGCTGTTTGTTATGCAGCTCGACAGCTTTCTTGAGCTTGTCGTCCGTAATTTTCTCACCGGCGAATTCTTCCAGGTGGCGCTTGAAGGAGTTGATCTGTCCTTCAAAATAGTCGATAGCAGCCGCCTGGTCAGTGTGCGGTACGTCAATAAAGTGTGTAAAAGGCGTTTCTATCGCAGAATCGCGAAATGCGATAATCATTGTCATGCCAATATCGCATGTGTGTGCGCCAACGATGCCGTCCAGGAAGTTAAATTTGCCTTTAAGCCCGAGGTCTATGATACTGCGCAGGAAGGGACAAACCACGGTCGTGGAAACCCGGTCTGCCGCTGTGATCGGCTCGCTCATATCCCCGAAAACACGGAAGGGTACCAGGCCGAGAGCAGTGATCAGCTCGACCGGAGGATAAAGGCATATATAGCCAACGACCTTCTTTCCTGCCTTGCGTAGTTCACGGACACGCCTTCCCCTGTCAGCGTAGATCTCATGTGCCAGGGAAAGCCCTTTGGTAATAGCTGTAACCATTTAAATCTCCCCCTTAAATTATGTGCGGGTTACCAGTCGAGACCTTTTGACTTTCTGACCTTCCTATAGTGATCCATGGTCTGTTCAAAGGCTTCCGCCCTGGCCAGGACCTCCTGCGGATTAAAAACACGTTTATCAATGATATCGCCCTCTACCCAGAGGCTGGGAACGTCCAACCTGTCCATCTCAAAGTGCTGCACTGACCTGAGACTGCAACTGGCCGCGCGGCAGGAGATGAGAGGGTGCAGGAAAAGGCCATCCGCTTTGAAATCCCTTGCCATTTTCAGATAAGTTTCCACCAGCGAGCTTATCAAAGAATTTAAGGCTGTGCCAGGGAGGCAGCTCGGCGAAAACAAGGCGGTATCTTTCCGGGTAGTTGATGGCGGCTTCCTTGTTCCTGACGCGCTCTTTTACCTCAGCCAGCATATCCTGGTAGCATTTGAGTGATTCCTTCATGTCCCCGGCTAAAAAGAGGGCAGGCGGCATGCTGCTCCAGAAATCGACGCTGTGCATGGGACCGGGTATAGACCTGCGCATTTCGCTGATCTGCCAGGTAGTCTCGTGTATCTGCACTGTAAGATCGATCAACTCTTCCAGTTTGGCCCAGTCCATCTTTCGTCCCACGAGCTTTTCAAGGAAAGCGATAAAATCACGTAACTGCTTCACCAGGAATTTGATCTGGTATGATTCGAGGTCGGGCTCAGTTCCTTCCTCGGATGCCATCATTGGAGACTCCAGACACCACTCAGGCGCATCGAAATAGCGGGCTAAAGCCTGGAACCACTTGAAGCGGGCATCGCAGATAATTCCGGAACCCACCAGCAACGCCGGCTTGGCCATACCTCCGAGAGGCGCATCAGGCGGAATCTTACCGTTGTTCTCCTTCATCATGCGGTAGGAGTAGCCGATAGTGCTCCTGCCATAGCCGCACATATGGGTTGGGAAGCCGTCCGAGTCAGAGGCATCGAGGAACGGCTCTGCAGAACCACTGGAGGCCAGTAGAGTGGAGTAGTTCTCGGGGTAGACAATGTTAAGGCCCATGGCCTTGAGCGGCAGGTCCCCTTCCCAGTAGTTCAGCATGGCCCATACTGTGGGCTTGCCCTCATTAGAAGCTTGTAAGGTGTTGATGTAATCCTGTTGCACCACGTTGCGCAGCGGGTACATGCTCTTTAGACGATTGATAGCCTTTTTTTGCTCAGTCTTGGCAGGAGTGGAGGTTTCGCTCATGGTACACCCCTTTTCAACACAAATATTATTGACGGACCAGTTAATGTTTAATGTTAAACATTATCCGGATAAATGTAAAGGTACAAATACAGGTATAACGGCAACGGTGTGAACCTTCCGACGGCCGCTGTTTTCCCCGGTAGTTGAGCCTTTGTTAGCTGTTAGTGCAGGCCGAAATTCCAGTTATGCGGGTTTCAATGATCAGAGTTCTTAATCAAAATGGAAAGGCCGGGGCCGGCTCAATGAATACTTGAGTTGCAGCCGGCCCCGTACTGAGAATAAACGGTGTTCAAATGCCCTGTAATCCCGGGGCGTTTATTTTCTAATATGCTTCCTGGTAAAGCTTCACGATGTCATTCAGGTCGGTGACAGGGCGCCCATTGAACATCACGCACATATCGCTGATAGCATGAAGGGCACACATTTCAAAGTTGTCGCCGGGGACGCCAACCTCGCGTAATCCCATCGGGTGGCCGACTTTTTTCATCAAGGCCTCAACTGCATCTGCCGCCGCCAGCGCCGCATCACGGTTATTCATTCCTGTCGTGTTGACGCCCATGGCCTGCGCTACGCGGGCCAGCTGGTCAGTAGAATGGTCGACGTTATAGCGCATCACTTTTGGAATCATGATTCCGCAGCCCAGTCCATGCGGGACATGATAGAGTGTCCCGACGGTATGCGCCATGCCGTGCGCCAGGCCCGTCTGTGCCACGCTAAATGCCCACCCGGCCATAGTGGCGGCAATCTGCATGTTAAGCCGGGCTTTCTCATTTTTCCCGTCTGCTATGACGGCGGGAAGGTTCTCGCTGATCAGGCGTATAGCCTGCAAGGCCAGGCCGTCGCAGATGGGATTGGCCATCACGCTGGTCATGGCCTCGACAGCGTGGGTCAGGGCATCCATGGCGGTGGCTGCAGTCAAGCCTTTAGGCAGGGATACCGTCATGCGCGGGTCGAGGAGGGCCACATTGGGCACGATCCTCTGATCTGCCATGAAGACCTTGCGTCCCGCACCCTTGCTGGTCAGGACTGCAGCGATTGTTACTTCGCTGCCGGTACCCGATGTAGTCGGAATACAGATATGCGGCGTCATTGGTACTGTAAGGACTGACTGCCTGCAATGGTCATTTACCTTTCCACCCATTTTAAGAGTCACACACACGCCTTTAGAACTGTCGATAACGCTGCCGCCGCCCACACTCACAATACAATCCGCCTTCAAATCGCGGGCCGCTTCAACAGCCCTGTCAACTGAGTCAATATCAGGATCGGTCGGGATCTTATCATACATTCCAACGTAAAAATCCCCCAGCGTATCCTTCACCATCTGGGCCAGCCCTGCTTTGTGTACACCTTCATCTGTAATAATCATGGCCCTGCGGCAGCCAACGTCTACTACAGACTTATAAACTGAATTTAAAGCGCCATGCCCGACAACTACATTAGTGGGACCGCAATATGCGAACCCGGTCGGGCGCATATTTGACTGCAACAGAAAAAACATGCCGGTAGCTGTAGGGTTGCCCATCGCTGATATATGTACCCTTTTGACCTGTACATACTCATGCAAGCCGGGTAACCCCAACTCGCGCCCGACACCTGACTGCTTGTATCCGCCGAAAGGACAGAAATCCGAGAACCAGTGATAATTATTGATCCACATCGTCCCGGTGCGTACACCCCGTGCGACACGTTCTGCTCTTGCCGTGTTGCGTGAGAAGACACCGCCTCCCAGCCCGTATATGCTGTCATTGGCGATAGCGATAGCTTCGTCGTCGCTATCGTATTTAATAACGCAGACGACAGGTCCGAAGATCTCTTCCTGTGCGATGCGCATACTGTTTTTCACGTTAGCAAAAATGGTTGGTGCGTAATAATATCCGCCCGGTATGCCGGGGACCTGGACGCGTTTGCCGCCGGTGACAATCTGTGCCCCTTCTTCCTGGCCGAGCTTAACATATCTTTCCACAGTAGCCAGCTGTTCCTTGCTGATCAGGGGCCCCATATGAGAATTGGGGTCCAACTGGTAGCCGACGCGGATAGCTTCAGCCCGTTTTTTCATCTTATCCAGGAATTCATCATAGATCTTTGATGATACAAGGACACGCGTCCCCGATTCGCACATCTGTCCCTGGTGGAGGAAAGTGCCAAAGCAGGCGCCCTCTACTGCCAGGTCCATATCGGCATCATCCAGAATAATATTGGCTGATTTTCCACCGAGTTCGAGGGTGACTTTTTTAACAGTAGCGGATGCCATTCTCATTATTTCACGTCCGACTTCCGTGCTGCCTGTAAAAGCTATCTTATCAACATCCGGATGAGTACAAAGGACTTTACCAAGCTCCCCGCCAGGACCAGCGATTACGTTTATTACGCCGTCAGGCAGACCTGCTGCCTTGGCGGCCTCAGCGATGATGAGTGCAGTGAGGGGGGTGGCGGATGCAGGTTTTAGCACAACGGTATTGCCCATGATCAGTGCCGGGCCTATCTTCCAGAAAGCCATATTCATGGGGAAGTTCCAGGGGGTGATACCCACGCAGACCCCGATAGGTTCCCTGCGGATTATCTCACGGCCTGCACCAAAGGCATTCCCAGGAATCGGGATGTCTTCTTCCCAGGGAAATTGCGTTGCCGCCATCATACTTATATTACGCAGAAAGCCAACCATGCCCATGGCAGACAATTTGGAAAAAGCTACTATCTGGCCGGCATTCATGGACTCGGTTGTGGCCAGGCGAAGGCCCTGCAGGTCTACCTGGTCAGCAAAATCCTGCAATTTTGCCATGCGGGCTGCCGGCGACAAATCGCTCCAGCCGCCCCTGTTAAACGCCTTGCGGGCTGCCGCAATAGCTTGCTCAGCTTCCGCTGCCCCTGCCTGCGCTACGGTGGCGATAGGCGCTTCGGTCCCCGGGTCTATTACTTCGAAGGTCTTGCCACTGGCTGAATCGACAAATTCACCATTGATAAAGAGTTTGAAATGTTCCATCGTGACCCTCCCGTTTTATTCTATCGACAAATTGTATCATTATGATAAATTGTCAAGCGATTGCGATTATATCATATGGTTGTTAAGACTGCTTTGGCAGTTTCCTGCATTTGACGTAGTTTCATTGAAGGCCGATTCGGTTGACCTGAAAGGTAAATAAGACCATACTCTAAAATTGGTGAGTCCGCATTATAAGTGAGGAAAAATGTTATGGCAAAAGAGAGCAAAGAAAACGATAAGTACGACAAACGGCTGGCAGCGGTGTGTGGTCTTTTTTGCAAATCATGCAGCATTTACATCGGCAGCACTGAAGACCCTGAAAGGCTGAAGCCAATCGCAGCAGGGTATGGGAAAAAACCTGAGGAGATAAGGTGCCTGGGATGCCGTTCCGATGTACGTTTTATATATTGCCAGACCTGCAAGCTGGATAAATGCGCCGCTGGTAAGGGAATTGAATTTTGCGGCAGCTGCGAATCTTATCCCTGTGAAGACCTCAAAACGTTCCAGGCAGCTATGCCTCACAGGATAGAGCTGTGGAAGGCCCACGAACGAATTCGAGAAGCCGGCCCGGAGAAATGGTATGCCGAAATGATTGAAAAGTACTCCTGTCCCAATTGCGGAACTATTAATTCAACTTATGACTTTAAATGCAGGGAATGTGGGGCATCCCCGAGCTGCGCATATGTAGCTGAACATAAGGAAGAAATCGTTCTTCAGCTGGATCAGCTTAAGAAGATGAAATAAACCAATATATGAGATATCCAGGCGCATTATCATCTCAATATACTGTGTATTTCATTCTGTTCTGGTAAGGCGGCTGTGATATATGTTTCCCGAAGCGCGTATTTATGTTTAATCGGCAGGAACTAAAGAAGTGCCGATGGCCCTGATCATCCAGTTATCCTTGGTGACGTCGGCATACCAGATAGTGGGGGGGTATAAATTACCCGGGGGTATGCTAGCTAAATAGGGCGGTTTACCCTGGGCAAGTTGAGAATGATCATTGAACACGGTGTTATCAACGCCAACATGGATGCCCTTATGTTCACCGGTTGACGTATATAAATATACGTAAAATTTACCATCGAGATTCATCTCTGGAATATCGAAGTCCACCCATGTCGGCGGCTGATACGGGAAAGCGCCGCGCACCGGGAACTTGGCTATGGCGTATGTTTGGTTATACATCACAGACTTCATATCACTGTCCAGTATATACAGTTCAAATGTCTTTCCTTCCCATCCGACTCCGTAAATCCCACCGCAAATGCGGACCTTGTCAATCCTGAACGGAGGGTTAGGTGGTGTGAAGTCAATTAAGAAGCCGCCGTTATAACCTGCCCACAAAGCTGTCTTGGAGATGTCGTTGTCATATTTGAGTTCTGTTTCCTTCTGAACCATTGCCTTCACGCTGAACTTTGCGTTTGCATTGTGCAAGGACACGGTATATGTTCCCGATTTCTTCGTGGAAATCACATATGTAAGGGTCCTTGTAGCCCCGGGTTGTATTGTAACAACCTTGCTGGAAGCTTCTGCCCCGTTTACCAGTAACGGTTCATCAAAATTGCCGGGCATGCCGCCCGTATTTGTGGCAGATGCAGTTACCGTAACCTCCTGGCCTTCTAATACCTCAGACGGAGATACCTGTAGAGCAGTTACCTCGAAATAGGCCGGTGCACTTTGCGGTTGTGAAGCGCAGGCTAATAACGCAACAGGTAAAATGAGGATAATGAAAAGCAGTGTGCAGAC
>JAPLHL010000092.1 GCA_026389655.1 Chloroflexota bacterium | reverse complement strand
CATATGTGCTTGTATGAACCAAATAAAAAAGTGCTTATTGCAGGTGACCATATTCTCCCCACAATCAGCCCAATTATTTCAGTGTGGGCTAATGAGGTTGATGCTTTAGGGGCCTATTTTGATAGTTTGAATAAAACAGCCCAACTTAATATGGAAACTGTGTGGCCTGGACATGGTGAGGTCTTCACAGGCTGCAATAAGAGGATTTCACAGATAACCAGCCAACTGGAAACCAGGCTGGCGGAAGTATTGAATTTATTAAAACAGAGAGAGCAGACTGCTTATGAACTTGCTTCTCAAGTAAACTGGAATATAACTGGTAGCTGGGAAATCCTTGACAGCTTCAATAAGCTGTTGGCTCTGGGTGAGGCGATGGCCATCTTAAAGCATCTCGAGCGAAAAAAATTAGTTAGAAGCCTGGAGATTAAGGGGAAAATTGTGTATTGCCCGTAATATCGGATGAAGGAACACACATAGTAACTGCATTAATAAATTACTATTCAATTAGTATATTTCAATTTTCTTTCGTTTCATTGCAATATTTGATATCGCATTAACCATTACAGGGAAAAACCATCGGCGCCGATCCCATGCAGTTCTTTTTCGCAAGGAATCGACTCCGATTGATTCTACCCCTTTCCTCTTATGTAGTTACCATATATTATTAATAAGCCTTGGATAACAGTATCATAAGGGCCCCCGCGTCGGTCAGAGGACGCCCGTTGTATATAACGGCTGAAGCTTCAAACTGAAGGGCGCACGCCATCAGTTCATCATCCGGAATGCCCACTTCGCTTAATTTCAAAGGAAGGCCTACCTTCTTCATCAGGGCTTCTACTGCATCCGCTGCCGCCAGGGCCGCATCCTGATCGCTTAAACCTTCAGTTTTTACGCCAAGCGACTCAGCGACTCTCGCCAATTTCTCGGGCACACCTTCAGCATTGAAACGCATTACCTTGGGAAGCACAATGCCGCAAACTTCTCCATACGGTTTGGGTTGTACTGTGATCACACCATGCGCTATGCCATGTGCCAGGCCACCATGGGCAATTGAAAAAGCCCGCCCCGCCATATTAGCCGCAATCTGCAAATTGAGCCTGGCCTTTTCGTCTTTACGATCTTTTGCCGCCAGGGGCAGGTTCTTATTAATCAAGCGTATAGCCTCCAGTGCGAGACCGTCGCAGAAAGGATTGGATGCGATGCTTGTTACAGCTTCCACAGCATGCATCATGGCAGCCATGGCCGAAGAGAGCAGCCGGGCCTTGGAAAGAGATGCGGTGAAGACCGGGTCCAGTATGGCTGCATTAGGTGTTATCCGGTCATCTATCATAGTGACCTTGCGCCCGAGGACATTGTTGGTTATTACTGCCTGGTTGGTCACCTCGCTGCCTGTACCCGGTGCTGTCGGAACAGCTACATGCGGGACCTGCGGCCCGCGCAATAGCATCGTATTTAAATGATCGTTCGCCTTACCGCCGTTTTTCAGTATTACACATACGAGTTTGGCAGCGTCGATAACGCTGCCCCCACCGACGCTGACAATGCAGTCCGCGTTAAGTTTGCGGGCTGCCTTGGCAGCTGCATCCACCGCTTCCAGGTCGGGATTAGATGGGATACGATCATATACGCCTGCATAAAGGTCATCAAGAGAGTTCTTAACAAGTTCCACAAGGCCTGCTTCCTTTACACCTGGATCAGTCAGGATGACCGCCCTGCGGCACCCAAGTTCTGCCACGGTCTTATTAATAGAGGCCAGCGTTCCATGACCTGCAGTTATAACAGTGGGACAATCGTATGTAACATTTTCCAGCTTCATCTGCTCGTTAGAAAGCATCTGGAAAAGAATATTGGAATTGGGATCGGCGACGGCGCACACCTGGATTCTTTTTATCTGGGTATATATATTCAGGCCCTCAATGCCAAATTCACACCCCACGCCGGACTGTTTATATCCGCCGAAAGGAACTAAAGTACCAAGGCTGTGATAGTTATTGATAAACATTGTACCTGTACGGACGCTGCGGGCGATGCTCTGGGCCCTGGCTATATTACGGGAGAATACACCGCCAGCGAGGCCATACATCGAGTCGTTGGCGATCGCAACGGCTTCTTCATCGCTGTCGTATTTTATTACGCAGACAACAGGGCCGAAGATCTCTTCCTGGGCAATACGCATTTTATTATTAACATTGGCAAAGATAGTGGGAGCAAAGTAAAAGCCACCGTCAATACCATCGACATGTACACGTTTACCGCCTGTAACTAGTTCTGCGCCCTCTTCCCTGCCAATCTTAACATAACGTTCAACTGTAGCCAGCTGTTCCTTGCTTACAAGTGGCCCTTGCTTGGTGTCCGGCTCCAGCTGGTACCCAACCTTCAAAGACTCAGCCCGTCTTTTCATTTTGTCAAGGAACTCATCATAAATTTTTGATGAGACCAGCACACGTGTACCTGATATACAGATCTGCCCCTGGTGCATGAAGGTGCCGGTGCAGGCTCCAGCTACGGCCAGATCTATATCAGCATCGTCCAGGATAATATTGGCAGATTTGCCTCCAAGTTCCAGGGTCACCTTTTTGATCGTATCTGAAGCGACTCTCATGATATGCCGGCCAACTTCGGTACTACCCGTTAAAGATATCTTGTCAACATCCGGATGACCACAGAGTGTATCGCCTATTTCTCCCCCGGGACCGGTTATTATATTTATAACACCTTTGGGGATACCTGAATCTTGTGCCGCCTGCGCCAGGATAAGGGAACTCAAAGGTGTATATGAAGCGGGTTTGAATACGATAGTGTTCCCCATCGCTATAGCAGGCGCTATCTTTCCAAATGCCATGGCTAAAGGAAAATTCCATGGACCAATTCCAACGCATACACCAAGAGGTTCCCTGCAGATAAGCTCCCGGCCTTTTATTAATGGCATCCCTGCAAATGGCAGCTCCTCCTGCCAGCGGTATTCATAGGCTGCCATCCGTGCAAAGGTCCTTATCATCCCTGCACCGCTACCGGGTGTAGTCATAGCAAAGGCCGCAAGCTGCCCGGTATCCTGGGCTTCAGCCGTACCCATTGTCCCGGCTCTCAGCTCAACCTGATCGGCGAAATCCTGCAGTTTAGCCATGCGTTCAACAGGGGTCATACCGCTCCATTCGCCCTTGTCAAAGGCTGCCCGTGCAGCTGCTATTGCTTTCTCTGCATCAGCCTTTCCAGCCAGTGCCACTTCGGCGATGGGCTTTTCATTTCCTGGATCGATTGATACGTATCTTTTCCCGCTCTCCGCATCCACGAATTCACCGTTGATAAATAACTTATAGTAATCCATTGGTAATCTCCTCCTAGTGTGGTTTTATCTCGATTATGATTTGACTTATAAATAAGCTTTATAACGTCGATTGAAACTAAGGTCAATCGGTTATCGACTAAAGCTAATCATGTATAAAGACCTCCTTTGAGACGTTACTATGCATAAATTAATACATGCGGGTAATGGAAGAATGTGATCAATATGTAGGTTACCTATCGGGTAGCTTCCCTGTTAATGCGACCGATTGTATTAGATATTGAAATTCAGGGGATTTAGAGGAAAAAGAGACGAAATGCCAGCTATCTAGCGTACAGACGTATATAGATAAATTATTTAAATCTAAACAATTTTTCAAGAGAACTCTCCTTTCCAAACATGGGGGGCACCTGCGTTTCCGCTGATACCTTCGAGGCTTTTTAAGCCTGCCGGCTTTGCACCATGCCTTTATCAAGGTTTAGGTATTAAGCTCGAAGAGACGATTATTCAACTATACATTCAAAGCTATTCTATAAACTACTCCACCAAATTCATAAAAACTTAATTTCGTGAATATATATCTTGTTTATGAGATTTTAAATACGGTTACCAGATCACCCATATCCAAAGCTGCCATGCGTTCTTTGGATGGTTTGCCGGTCACTTCATCCCAATCGCGGATTTTGTAATATTCGGGAAGCATCTTGGCCATATTGGGAACGTTACCTTCAGTACGGCCTCCTTGAATAGGCCGCAACGCGATTTCAGGCAACTGGTCATCTTTGGGTGTCACTCCCAGCTTGCAAGTCATAGCACGCATTAGTTGAAAGATACGTTCGCCCGCCTTTACAAGCCCATCCAAATCCATATTCCAGCCCGTTGAGGCGTTTATCAAAGCCAACAAGGTTTCCGGTATTATCACGGCAGCGGCACAAAGGCCGAGGCAATCATTAAATCCCGATACATCCTGCATACGTGAAACCATAAAGGCCCTATCGTCTCCGAAGCGGTCACCTGGAATGATGCCAAGTTCGGTAATGCCCATGCCTTGATCTATCACAAAGCAGCCAGCTTTATTATGATCGGCGCCCCTGGATGCGGTGGCATAGACCAGTCCCATGCATGAGAAAGCCCTGTGGTCATGCATGGGAATTTCCAATCCTTTAACCTGCATGGACTCGCCGGGGCGGTTATATCTGGCTGCCATTCGTTTAGTCCCTTCCTGAATTATTTTACCGAAGCCTCTGTTCTGGCCTGTCTCATGTAGGAGCTCGAGTGCTGCGTCAATATCTCCCCATTTAAGCTCCAGCCCTCCTGTATCCTTGCTGTTAATAACGCCTTTCTCATACAGATAAAAGGCAAAGGCTGTACTGACCCCGCTGCTGATACTGTCCATTCCGTACTCATTGAGCAAAGTATTAAAGTGGGTTATAGCGCCTATGTCATTTATCATCAACATCGGCCCCCATGCTGCCAGGGTTTCATATTCGGGTCCTTCTTCAGGTTTATCGCACTTGAAGCGGCCTTCTTTAATATGAAGAACCTTACGGCATCTTATGGGACAGCCAAAACATCCAGTCGTGTTAACCTGGCAAGTCTCAGACTGTGTGGTTCCGCTGATTTCTGCTACCTCTGGAATCGGTGGGGCCGTGAAATATTTCGATGGAACGTCACCGAATTCCGTACCTGAATCTACCCAGCCACATGTACCAAGCGCATGCAAATACTCGGAAATAAAGCCTCCCCTTACATCTTCCATAGTGCTGCGTGCGATTTCCTTGAACTTCTCGGGATCTGCCAGGGGTATTTTTGCTTTACCCCTTACAGCAACAGCCTTGAGCCTCTTGGACCCCATTACACAGCCCATACCAGCCCGGCCAGCACAATGACCGTACTCGGTCATGATATTAGCGAACAGCACCAGATTCTCGCCCGCCTGGCCAATACAGGCCACCCTCGTGCGCTCGTCAGTATGTTCTTCTCTGATAGCACTTATGGTTTCACTGACGTTTTTACCCCAGAGGCCGGAAGCATCCCTGAGTTCAGGTTTACCGTCTTTTATGTAAAGGTAAACGGGTTTATCGGCTATCCCCTTGATGATGATGCCATCATAGCCGGAGAAACGTAATTCAGTTCCGAAGAAGCAGCCCGCATTGGCATCCGCGTAGAACGTAGTATAGGGAGAACGGGCGGCAGCTATCCAGCGAGTTAAACTGGGGCCTCCCGTACCGGTAAGAAGGCCGGTCATGAATATAAGCACATTATCCGGTCCCAGGGGGTCGGTTTTTTCATCGATCATATCTGCAAGGTAACGGCAGGCAATGCCTCCTGCACCGATAAAATTTCGGGCATACTGTTCGTTCAACGGCTCGTCTTTTAGCTCTCTTTTAGTCAGATCTACTACGAGTAGCTTACCCATGTATCCATACATGCTAAACTCCTTATGACCCCCTGGGGTTATTCTTTGATATTTATATTAAAAGTCTATATGTTTTCCATCGTATACGTAATTTAATATCTTCTCCATCTCTGCATTGTCAGGAACGCGGGTAAATGCTCCCGACTGCTCATCAGATGCCCGTTCCACCATGCCGCTCATCGACTCCATATATTTTGTCCTGTCAATCCCTGTTTCCTTGATTGACATTGGCAGTTTCATGCTTTTCAACAGCTCGCGCACTTTTGCAATCAATGCATCCGAGCACTTTTCATCCGGCCCGGTAGCAATGCCGCAAATGCGGGCGATTTCGGCATAGCGGGCCATGGTTGTTTTATCGGACCCCCTGGCCTGGTATTCCATCGTGTAAGGAAGTAAAAGTCCCACGCCTTTGCCATGAGACAGGTGGTGAAGGGCGCCGACACCATGGGCAAAATGATGCGCCAGGCCCGCCATACCGTTGACACAGCAAAGACACGCCTGGGATGCAGCATTGAGCATCCCTTCTCTTGCCTCAAGATCTGAACCATCCTTGTAAGCGCGCGGCAAAAACTTCAGTATGCTGCGAATAGCAATCAGTCCGGGAGCATCCGTAAACTGAGTTCGAAGTGTAGTGACATAGCCTTCGATAGCATGAGCCAGTGCATCCATGCCTGTTTCGGCAGTGAGTGGTGGCGGTAAACCCACTGTCATAACAGGATCCAGTATGACCGCTGCAGGTACCATCATAAAATGGCCAACAGCGATTTTGCGCTGGTACTCGGTATCAGTCAGCATTGCTCCGTATGATACTTCTGCACCGGTGCCGGCGGTGGTAGGAATGCCTATCAGTTTGGCTTTAGTGCTGTCATATTCGTCAGTAAACATGATGTCCCCCGGGTCAACCCCGCCGCAATAGGAAACGAATACTACTTTGCAGGCATCCAGCACAGACCCGCCCCCAAGACCGATAACCAGATCCGGCTGGACTTCGCCGATCACCTTACTTGCTTTTCTTACCGTTTCCAATGACGGGTCCGGTTCAACTTCATCAAAGATACTGTACGCGGTACCCATCGCATCCAGTTCCTTGATAACCAGGTCAGTCAAGCCCAACTTCACTATATTCTTGTCCGTAATTATAAAAGCCTTTTTGGCCGTGAAACTGCACAGAGATTGGAGGGCATCCTGCCCAAAATAAATCATGCTTGGACCTGCAAAAAAGCGCATATTACCTCTCTTTCAGACACACGTCTCTTAAATTTATTACTGACAGCCTGTTCCCTATTTGGGGAACTCAGTGGGGACAGTGGATAATACGTTTGTAAATGCACTGGTGGCTTTTACATTACGCCCGATATAGGCCATGCTTCCCTTGATTTTCAGCTTGCGGGTAGCCATAAGCTGCATGCCATCAGCTTTTCCCGTCATCATTTTTTCCCACGTTTCCATCGTGGCAGACATTGAAAATTCCGGTTTAAAATCATCTTGATTCTTGGTCATCACTGCCTTGCGGCACTTTCCATGCCAGAGATCCAGATATGTATAAATCGGCTCTGTTATTGCCCCCGCTTTCTCTATGATAAGGTAAAATGCTCCTTCCCAGTTCTTCCCTGCCTCCTCATATGCTTTGTCGGCATTGGCTTTTTCCATTACCAAATCAGCCGATTCCTGTGTTCCATATAGCGCCATAAAATCCCTCCCTATTTTTATTTATTAATATGTAATATTCCGCCAAATTGAAAATGATATAGTGACGATCTTTGAGCCCAAAACACGTGGTCACTTGTCGCACGGCATCGTTCACTTCCTGCTTTTTTCCTTTAATACCTCCTTGATATTGTCACATACAGGCTTATCAGAACAGGTGCTGCAATCTAAAGCGCACTCGATGTCATAACCCTTTATCTGCCAGTTCGTTTTATTGATTTCCTTGTTTATTTTTTCCACCTGCGCTGCAATGTTATC
>JAPLHL010000473.1 GCA_026389655.1 Chloroflexota bacterium | reverse complement strand
GCTGCAATGGTCAGGCAGTACCAGACCGACGCCATGCAGAAGCTGGCGCTGTTTAAGACCGAACTGGCAAAGCACGAGCCCATCTTGATAGTGCCGAACTATTCAAAAGATTAACAGGAGGTACACATGCAAGAAGTAAAGGAACGCGCAGCCTGGCACTGCAAAGCCAGATTGCTGAAATACAAGGAAGACATCACGCCGTACGCCAAAGACGGCAAAGAGGCGGACTTCCATAAGTTATTCAAGCCCTACGAGGTCATCGACATGCAGGACAACTGCCTGCTGAATGCCGGTATCGACGAGATGTGGGACTTGATAACGGGCGTTGTCTCGGGAGCCACCCATATCTTTGACAACGCCGCGGCCACCATAGGCGTAGGCGACAGCGCAACTGCCGCCGCCGCCGCACAAACAGACCTTCAGGCAGCCACGAACAAGGCCTACAAGGGCATGGAAGCAGCCTACCCGACGTCTACCACACAGAAGATCACCCTGAAGTCATCCTTCGGCAGTGGCGACGCCAACTACGCCTGGGCGGAGTGGGTTGTCAAGCAGGCCACGAGCGCCATCTGTCTCAACAGGAAGGTCGAGGCATTAGGTACAAAGAGCTCAGGCACATGGACTCTAGAAGTGACAATAACGCTCTCATAATACCTTGACTTTAGTTCCCATACCAGTTATAATAGTCATAGCTAGGAGGGAATTATGGAAAGGGAAAAAGAGGTTATTGAGCTTCGCAGGTCAGGAGTAGTAGGACGGGACATCGCCAAGAAGCTGCAAATGCGGACTGGCGATGTCCATAAAATTCTCCGAGAGGCAGGAGTAGGGCGAAGACGCAATATGAAACCGCTTGATGCCTCAGAGAAAAAACAGATATGCGACCTTTACCTAAGCGACGAAGGACTTTCGGTAATTGCAATCCGGAAGCTAATGAAGCGTAGCCAAAAAACAGTAAGTGACATTCTCCGAGAAGCGGGGATTACCCAACGAACAAGCTCAGTACAACAGAAACTGGACATTAAACATGGTAGACGTATTCCCAAGAGGACTCACTGGAAGGGTGGCAGAGGTAAGTTTCATGGTTATATCAGGGTTTGGAAACCTGAGCACCCAAAGGCCAATGGCGGCTATGTCTTCGAGCACATTCTTGTCTGGGAGGAAACTCACGGACAGCCTTTGCCTGATGGATGGGTAGTTCATCACCTTAATGGCATAAAGTCTGATAACCGACCTAAGAATCTCTTAGGTATGGCGAGACGGGGGCATTCCCCAAGTCTAACCGTGAAAGAAGTTCAAGCGCGATTAAGGGAAGTAGAAGCGCAGTTATCGCAACAGAGGCTGTGCTGAACCGTCTCGCAAGGGGCGGCATTAACTTCCTCTTTGAAAGGCGAGTAAATGAAGCAACCTATCGTAGGCGGCTATCCCGACAACCTTCAGGTAAACAGTGCTGTCACTGCTTGTCCATGTGAGTGAGCCTCTGAAATCGTCTCGAAATATTTCTTGTCCATCATCCGCAGTAACCTTAACACAGTAATCACTGTCAAATACGCCCGGCAAATCTGCCCTACAATCCCAAATGATATGCTTGCCTGTTCCCGCAGATATATCAGAGCCTATCGCAGATAC
Source organism: Chloroflexota bacterium (assembly GCA_026389655.1). Taxonomy (GTDB): domain Bacteria; phylum Chloroflexota; class Dehalococcoidia; order GIF9; family UBA5629; genus JAFGLP01. Next base: position 425 of record JAPLHL010000473.1, on the reverse strand, counting down.
TGGATCAAACGATACAGCGGAAACAGTCCATGTACTGCCGCTATCACTGCTTACTTGTACTGAGACCGTGCATTTATCGCCATCGGCATCATACAGGTTGTAGCGGATGTCAACCAGTTTACTGCCGTCTGTCCGTTGAGACACGGTGACGTTGCTAACTACGGGTGCAGAATTGGCAAAAAGACTATCTGCTCCAAATAACAAAACAATCGCTATCAATAGAAATTTCATCGCTCTACCTCCGATATATCATGGTTCAGATATACAGCCGATCCAATGCTTTTTTGACATCCGGCATCATTACATCTGCGTAAACCTGGGTGGTCGAAATTCTGGCATGACCAAGCTGTTTCTGGACAAGCCGCAAATTCCAGTCGCTGGCCTTCAGGAGAAAACAGGCGTATGTATGACGAAGGCAATGAATT
>JAPLHL010000541.1 GCA_026389655.1 Chloroflexota bacterium | reverse complement strand
TGCATGAGATAGGTCACCAACCGTCTCCGGCAATTCAAAGCCCTTTCCATTGTCATGTATGGAGGCAGTCACATGGAGACCAGTAAATTCAATCTGCACATCAGCCTTGGTGGCACGGGCATGTTTTGTCACGTTATTCAGCGCTTCCTGGATAATCCTGAAAAGTATCAATTCCATCTCAGGCATCAGTCTCTGTTCTTTCCCATTGATTTTCAATGCGATGTTAATACCGCTCTCCTCGGATTTTTGTTTCACCAGCCATGTGACAGCCGGGAGCAGCCCGAGGTCATCAATGATGGAGGGACGCAAGTCCTGGCTGAAACGCCTAATTCCCTGCAAAGTAACGCCAAGCCTCTGCCGGATATCGTGCAGTACCGTTTTTTGTTGTTGTGAAAGGCCCACATTATCCCTGATAAAATTGTCCATCAGCCTGGATATAGCAAATAAAGCCTGAGCTGTATCATCATGCAATTCACGCGCAATCCTCTTACGCTCCTCTTCCTGCGCCCGCGTAATCTGGTTGAGATAGAAGCGCAAATTTTTTTGCATCCTCCTCTCTCCAGTCACATCTCTGCCAATATGCTGGAAACCCACGGGCTTATCGTCTATGGTCATTAGACTTGATGTAAGCATAAAGGTCCTGCGCTCACCATCTTTTCTCAGATTCTGCTGTTCATACGGTTGGCTAAGAGGCTCTCCGTAAAGTAGTTTATGCCGTACCTCCCTGGCAAGTTTTAACATATTCTCATCCATGAACTCCGCCACATTGCTGCCAATAAACTCATTCATAGGATAACCGGTCAGCTCTTCAGCAGCTTTATTAGCCCCAAGTATCTTTCCATCAAGGTCGTGAAACCAGATTGCATCATGGGCATTTTCAAACAGGTTCCTGTAATCCCTGGCCGACTTATAAAGCTGATCTGCGATTTTTCTCGCTTCTTCATAGAGCCTGGCATTAGTAAGCGCCGATGCTATTTGTCCGGATATAGTGCTCAACAGGTCAATCTCATCCGGCAAGAAAGTTCGCGGCCTGCGCATGGCTACACACAGGGTGCCGATGACTAAGCCTTTGGATTTCATGGGAACAATCAGCATGGGATGCATTTTATTTCGTATTACCGCCGGCCTTGTCAAACGGGGATCACTCGATGCATCCGGCACGAGCATTACTTCGCCGGTAGCCGCAACCTGACCATTAAACCCCTCTCCCAACTTCACCTGATCCAATTCATTGGCAGTTTCGGCAGATATGCCCTCGTATGCCGTCAATACCAACTCGCTCCTCATAGGATCAACGGTATATACCAGTATAACTTCAACCTCCATCACCTCCCCCACCATCTCCACAGCTGTCTCAATCACTTTTGCCGGATCAAGATATTGACTTAATGCGTTTGAAATAGTATTCAGCGTTGCCAGTCTCCTGGCATTAGCCCTGGCTTCCCGTATCCTGGTCTGCAACTGCTGCTGGGTATTCTCCAGGGCTGATACCGCCCTTTTATAACGACGGTCGTCGCCTTCTTTAATACGTTGCCAAGATAAAAATACGAACCCCGCAATGGTAACCAGGGTCACTTCAAGTATGGCATCACTAACATTACCAGAATACAGAATAGCCTGGGGCAACATGACACATAATGACGCTAATATTGCTATAAATGTGGGGATTATACCGAAGACAAACCCTGTATAGAGGGCAATAAGGAGAAAAAGATTTCTTTCAATAGTATGCCGGCTCAAATTGAACAGGAAAACGTCAGACCTGAAACCGGATGGCCAAATGACGTCGCGGTACAGTAAAAGAGTCACTGCTACAAATAAAGCAAGTATTATCCAAAAATGGTAACGGGGCCAAATTTTAGATGGGATCCTCATGATTAAGAGCTTCACATATAATAATACGGCTTCTGCTTAAATTGCATAACTACGGAAGTTCTTCCAGTGTAAGCCAGCCTTTTTTCAGTCCATACACGATTGCTTCTGAACGGGAACCAACCCCCAGCTTATTAAATATACTGCGCAAATGTGTCTGCACCGTCCGCACACTGAGGGTCAGGCTGTTGGCTATTTCCATGTTGCTCATTCCTGTTGCAGCCAGCCTGAGCACTTCCGTCTCCCTGTCGCTTAGAACCTCGCTTGATGTTTGCGATGAAGATTCCTCCACCGGTGTCCTCAACCTGTTAAGTACCTTTTTCATGATCCTTGGATGAAGTACCGGCTCTCCAGTCATGACCTGCCTGATGGCATCAATCAATTCCTCTCCGCTGGATTCCTTTAAAAGGTATCCGGCTGCACCTGCTTCCAGCAACGCAAATACATACTCATCATCGTCATACCCCGTCAGCACAAGTATTGCCATATTAGGATACAGAGCTTTTATCTGCTTGGTAGCCTCTATCCCATTGAGCCTGGGCATAGATACATCCATGATAATTATTTCGGGTTTAAATTTTTTTGCCAGTTCTACGGCTTCAATACCATCACTGGCCTCACCGACCACTTCAAAATCACTCTGTGATTCCAGCAATCTCCGCGTCCCTTCCCTGACAACCTTATGATCCTCAGCCAGAAGAATTGTTATTTTATCCATCACTCTCTCCATCAAGGTGTGATTATATACACAATAAATACAGCATTCAAGCCACGAAGCATGTTATTAAGCCTAAACACCTAAGTATTTTACGTTAAACTGCGTAAAGTAACTACTCCATTCACTTCCCGCAATTTCATCGTAAACACGGATAAATTTCAGTATATCTGCGATTAAGCTTTGAGGCGGATGGAAGAAATACATATTTTATGTACTCTTTTCATAATTGATTAGCCCGTAAATCAGTGATAACGGCTTCCCGCAGCATGGAGGTGATCCCGATTTCCCGTGACATAATTGAAAGGCTCAGCCAGGCATCTCACTCAGCTACTGATGAGCAGAGTAATTTTTGGAACGGCAAATCACCTTGTTGGGAGATGTGTCATTGTCCGGCCATAATTCGTGAAGAATGTCCCTCTCCAAAGTATCAGTTCTTACCTTGCTGGCAAATTGAAGGAACATATTGCAAGCTCGATGATTATGGGGAAACGGGCACTGATACGAGTATATGCGAAGTCTGCCGGGTATATAAGAAATATGGTAAGGGCGAACCGATTGAGTTGAAGTTATTCGGCAGGGGAATAGACAGCTCTCTCAAATCCCTTGAGAAGGCAGCTAAACTTTGACTGATCAATCAACGTTCTCACGTCTATTAAAGAGGCCTTCAAGCTTTGACCACGAGTTTAAAAAGTACTATAATACGTGTTCGGTTCGGCTTGACGATTATACGGTCTTACCAGGGGAATAGGTTTGCGAGAGCTATTCCCCTTTTTAATGTAAATATCCTGAGCTAGGAGGATTTTATGGCAAAGTCAAAGTCAACCCCTATATCCACAGACACCGGAAGAGGCTTCGCAGGCAGAGCATTCCAACGTATCCAGGGTATCATTGACGACACCGGCGGACAAGCAGGAGCGCCAATCCGCGTCTTGCAGCAGGCACAGGGCGTCGTCGGTTATCTCCCGCCAACCGTGCTCAAAACAATCTCCAGGGACCTGAAGATCCCTTTGAGTGAGTTACACGGTGTTGTTACTTTCTACAGTTTCTTTACCATGCTGCCCAAAGGAAGGCATGTCATTCAAGTATGCCTGGGCACGGCCTGCTACGTAAAGGGAGGCCAACAAATACTTGATCTGCTCAAGAAAGACTACGGGCTTGAACCTGAGGGGATCACCCCTGACGGAAAATTTTCCCTTGAGATCGTTCGCTGCCTGGGTTGCTGCGGGCTCGCACCGGTCATTGCCATAGGCGACGACATCCACAGGAAAGTTAAACCAGGCCAGGTAAAAGATATCTTGAGTATGTACCACTAGGAGGTATAAAGAAGTGCCTAAGATAACCTCTATTGCAGAATTAGAAAAAGTTAAAAAAGCAGTCGAACCAAAACTCAAAATCCGTGCTGACGCGGATTTCAGCCATTTTAAGAATACACCTCAGATTTGTGTCCAGCAGTGCAGGGGTATGGGCTGTACCGCTGCCGGAGGCGACAAGGTGACTGAGCTATTTGAAGAACTCATTAAGAAAAAGGGCATGGAGAGCAAACTTACCATCGTCCGGACCGGCTGCCTCGGCCCTTGTGAAATGGGTCCCACCGTTATTGTAAATCCGGGTGACATTCTCTACGTCCGGGTAAAACCGGAAGATGTAAAGGAAATTTTTGAAAAACATA
>JAPLHL010000510.1 GCA_026389655.1 Chloroflexota bacterium | reverse complement strand
AAAACACTGATGGAAGAGACCATTTACTCCGCCGGCATCGACGGCCTGCCCGGGCGCTGGTATGCCAATAAGCGCGCTATCGAGATGTCCAACAGCAAGACATCCTACTTTGATGCACTGAAAGCCGGTTGGGCGCTGCGCAAACAGGTTGATACACCCATCTGGAAACTGCTCTTCGGCAGTCTGCAGAAAAGAGGCGTCCAGGAGCTGGCCCAGCAGGCCATCGGCATCGACGCCCTGGGCAAGATACTGGATGACGGCGACCTTGAGAACGGCGTGGTTCCTTTCGGGCAGGTCGTGGGACGCATACGTGATTTGCCCACCTGTAAAGAGTTGATAGAACGCACTGTTGCCGAGGCAGAGGAGGTCATCAGGTCGCTGCAAACCAAGGTTTAATCAGCTAACATACCTCCCGGCAGGCAATAGTACAAACAATATACATTGTATTTGTGTCATAAGAAAACCACGCCTTAAAATATGGCGTGGTTTTTTTAATCGGTTCAATTTCGTCTTAATGCTATGACCAGGCACTATGTATAGGCGTATTAGTGTGCTACTATTTTAGTTGTTGAATAGCGTGGTGTTGCATTATGTCCGATAAGAAAGAAAAACCAGGCCTTGAAAAATACACCAGGACGGTCGCCCTCAAGGACGGCTCTGTCTTACACCTCAGGACGATTATAGCTGACGATGAAGACCGGCTTATGTCCTTTTTCCTGCGGCTTAGCGGGCGTACCATATACCTGCGCTTTCACCATGTGCTGACCAATCTCTCAAGGGAGGAAGCACACCAGTACACGGTGATAGATTACGACAGCACTTTCGCCGTGGTGGCCACCCAGGGTGAAGGGACAGAGGAAAAGATCATCGGCGTGGGACGTTACTGGCGCCTCCCTCATCCCAACAGGGCCGAGATCGCCTTTATAGTCGAGGACCCTCACCAGCGCAAGGGTATCGGTACTCACCTGCTGGAACTTCTGGCGGTCGCGGCGCTGGAAAACGGCATCGACGTCTTCGAAGCCGAAGTGCTACAGGAAAACACCGACATGATAGACGTGCTGCAAGACAGCGGCTTTAAACAGTTGAACAAGATCGTGGAATCGCGAGGGTGGAGAGGAGTTTTCAGCATCACGCCCACACCCCTGGCCGAGCAAAAATCGGCCGAACGGGAGAAGATCGCTTCGATCGCCTCCATCCGCAAATTTATGTTCCCTCGCTCCATAGCAGTCATCGGGGCCTCCAATAAACCGGGCATCGGCAACGCTCTGGTAAAAGATTTGATCAAGAACGAATATAACGGCATCATCTACCCGGTCAACCCCAGGGACGAGGTCGTCTCGTCAATTAAGGCCTACCCATCGGTGCTGGATATACCGGGCGACGTTGACCTGGCGCTGGTGGCCGTGGCAGCGGAGAGGATGCAGCCCATTATCGAGGAATGCGGCAGGAAGGGTGTCAAGAGCCTGGTCATCATCACCGCGGGCTTCTCGGAGATGGGAGGGGAAGGCATCGAACGGGAGAAAAAACTGCTCAAAACGGCCGGGGCCTACGGCATGCGCATTATCGGGCCTAACTGCCTGGGCATCCAGAATACCAACCCCACAGTAAATATGAATGCCAGCTTCGCGCCGATCTATCCGCTGAACGGCAAAACGGCCTTCGGCAGCCAGAGCGGCGCGCTTGGCGGGGCCATCATCAATTACGCAATCCAGATCAACCTGGGGCTATCAAA
>JAPLHL010000323.1 GCA_026389655.1 Chloroflexota bacterium | reverse complement strand
ATATTTGCACATAATGATATTATTGTTGGTGTTAAAATTGTACATAATCAATCTATGATTTTAGGTGTCTATCAATTAAATTCAATTAAAGCAATTGTATCAATTCCCCCAAATACTAGATATTTATATTCAACGGCATTGACTAAATCAATCGAAAGTTTATCATTAGGTCAAAAAGTACCAATTAGAATTATTGATGCAAATCATCAACCAAAAAAAGAAGAAGCTACCATATTTGGTACCCTATTAGTGTGTGATAGAGATGCTCCAGTTTATAGATTAAATGGTATATTAAATTCTTCATCTAAATCGGATTTAACACCACTTATGGATGCTATAAGGAATGAACTACAAGCACGAAATTTAATACCAATTGATAAACTTAAATTCTTTGAAAAAAAGAAGATCAAGGATATAGTAAAGATTTTGGGCAAAAAAGAAGGCACTATTAAATCGCTCCTGCATCGTGGAATAGAGAAGCTCAGAGAAAAAATGCAGTAATGCAACTTTTTAATGTTTGCGACATTATTAATTAAGAGAAAGGTTAATCCATGAAAAAGGAACAACTGCTTAAAAGACTCGAGAGTGTCGATCTGCCGGAACTGCTGGTAGCCAGCCACAAGGCAAGGCTTAAAGAGGCGCTCCTGGAAGGTACATCTACACGGCAGGCCATGGTCCATTCCCCATCGCGGGGACGAATTGTTAACTGGTTGGAAGGGTGTGTCTCGTGGTTGAGGGGTCCGGTGTGGAGGACAGCCCTGGTCAGCTCGCTTACGCTTATCGTGATCGGTGCGATTTTAGGTGTTGCTTTTTATCTTGCCAGCCCGTCTCCTGCTGTGATCGCAGCAGATATCGTAAAAAGGGACCCCGGTATACAACAGAGATTAAGCGGCGCCGGCGATATTATTATAGTGCGTGTGGAAGTGCGGGAAAGAATGGCTACCGTAGTCTGCGGGCGCAGCATGGGCGATTTCATCGAAGCGGACGTTGATATCCAGGACAGGTCTGTGGTCAATACCAAGCGGTTCGAGGGCCTTTTTATCCCGGAAGTGCCGCTGGAGGCGCAGGATAGTGCTGTTAAAATCGCCAGTGCCGAGCCGTCGGTGAAAGCAATGCTGGACAAGGGGGGCACAATAGGGAGGATATTCCCCATATTTTCAACCATTTCGAGCATAGCGATCGTTAATGGTAATATTTTAAAGGTCAGCCCCGCTGCTACACAGGCGGTAGTGCCGATTATTGTGAATGAAAAAGTATGGATGGTACAGGTCAACCTGGAGCAAAATAAGGTTGAACGGATAATTGAACCGCAATTTAGACTGTCACCTCATATCGATATATATTACTTGCTGAAACAGACTTAATAGCAATAAAAACGAAACTATATAATCAGGAGGACCATGATGTCTTTTTCACGAAATATTGCCTTAGGGATAAGGAAAGGCTGGATTTTGCTGCTGGTTGCATTAATGGCAGCTGTTTTACTTCTGGCAGGTTGTACAGCGTCTACCGGTGCTGCAATCAGCAAGCCGCAGGGATATACTGCATCCGCGGCTGGTCCGAGCCAGGTTGCGCCGCTGTTTGATGAAACTGCAGTTACTTCTCTTTACGACAGGAGTATTGCTTCCGTAGTACAAATAGAGCAAGTACAGGAGTCGCCGCTGTCCAAATTGCCCGGTGCGTTCGGCCTGAAGCTTCCCAAACAAGTGGGAGAAGGGTCAGGTTTCTTCATTGACGGACAAGGTCATATACTCACAAACAATCATGTAATAGAGAATGCATCGTCAATCAAGGTTGCGCTCAGCGACGGGACACAGCTTGATGGTAAGGTCATTGGCACCGACCGTTCCAATGACATCGCGCTTTTACAGGTTGATGTCTCTAAAATTGCCAATATTTCATATCTCACCCTGGCTGACTCAGCCAGAGTCAGGCCCGGACAAATGGCCGTTGCGCTCGGCTCCCCCTTCGGGCTGCAGGGCTCGGTCACGGTCGGTGTTATCAGCGGGACCGGCAGGGCCATTCCCGGGTCTACAGAGCGCACAATGACAGGCATTATCCAGACGGATGCCGCGATTAACCCGGGTAACTCCGGCGGCCCTTTACTCAATTCCAGCGGAGAGGTTATCGGGATTAACACGGCCATTGAAGCTTCTGCCAATGGCGTCGGATTTGCAGTGCCGATTAATACGGCAAAATCACGATTGCCGGAGTTGCTGAAAGGCGGCGCAGTAAAAACCGCCTGGCTGGGCATTCAAGGCATGCCGGTGAGCAAGGACTTAGCCGAACTCGCCGAATGGCCGGATAACCTGACGGCTAAAACTGGAACTGAGGAGAGTCCGAACCAGGATGGAAACGGGTTCGATTTCGGGCCTTTCCACTTCCGTATCAAATAAATAGGTGTTCCATTAAAAGCTCCCCCCTCCGCCGCTACTGGGGGAGGGGGTGAGCTTTTATTGCTTAATGAATTTCTGCATCCATACAACGTCGAAGTCTTTGCCGAACTTACTGCCGACGCGTTCGAATAGGCCGCATTGCTTGAAGCCCTGCCTGGTATGAAAGTTGAGGCTCTGATCGTTAAGTGAAGATATATTGGCCAGCAAAGACTTCACACCGAGTTTTTCCGCTTCCTTTTCCAAAACGTCCAGGAGCCTGGTCCCGAGACCCTTGCGTGAATAGTCAGGCAGGATGAAGTAAGTTAACTCAGCGGTGCAATCGAAGGTATTGCTCCTTTGATGATGGCGTAGCATGCCGAATCCGGCTATACCTCCGCCCGGCTTCTCGATAACATAGAAGATTCCTTCCCGGCACATGCCCTTGAGAAAGTCGAACAACGAATAGTCGGCCTTTGTATCAGGGTAAGCTGCAAAGCTGTTCTCTACGAAATAATTGAAGATATCCACCACAGCCTCACGGTCACCCTCCTGCACCTTCCGTATAATGTAATCCTGCATCACTGTCATTCCACCTGTGTGAAAAATGTCGAAGATGGGCGCCGTTCAGGCGCCTATCTTCGACAACTGTGTTATTAAAGATATTCGTTAATATCGGTGGCTGAAGTTAAGCGGGTTTGACCAATTCCTTGCAGAGCTTCTCGGGAACTGCTTTCAGCAGCTCATCCAGAGTCCAGATATCCCCGTCCTTATTGATCTGCGAGGTGATCTGGGGCTCGGTGTAGAACCCGATAGTGTTCGCGTTGATGAAGAAGGTGCGGCCGGTGATGTAGGCAGCCGCATCTGTCGCCAGGTAGACGACGATGGGCGCATTATGTTCCGGTTTTGATGCGAACATCTGGTTAAAATACTTATCGATGTCCTCCGGCTTGGTTATACCCTGGGCGGCTGCTGCCTTGGCGATTTTACCTTTAAGCTCATCCGTCATGGTCATCCTGGTGGCTGCATTGGGCCTGATAGCATTGCAGGTCACGCCGTACCTGGCCATATCCTGTGCTACCGTCCGGGTGAAACCAACGATGCCCTCTTTGGCGGCGCTGTAGTTGGCCTGGCCCAGGTTTCCAAGGCCCGAGATAGATGCCGTATTGATGATGCGGCCTGATCGCTGCTGGCGCATATAGACGGTAGCCGGCCTGGTGCAATGGAATGTGCCGTAGAGATGCACCTTGATTATTGCGTCCCACTCGTCTTCGCTCATGTTAAAGATCATGCGGTCGCGCAGGAAACCTGCGTTATTGACCAGGATGTCGATCTTACCGAAGGCATCAATAGCGGTCTTGATGATGTTCTCGCCGCCCTCGGCGGTGGCTACTGAGTCATAATTGGGGACTGCCTCCCCGCCCATTTTCTTGATCTCTTCGCAAACCTCAGCGGCCGGCGTTTGAGAGGATCCTGAGCCGTCCCAGGCGCCGCCTAAGTCATTGATAACCAGTTTGGCGCCCTCTGCTGCCAGGGCCAGCGCTTCCGCCCTGCCGATACCGCGGCCGGAACCTGTTACTACTGCTACCTTTCCCTTCAGTCTGTCTCCCATATTGAATCACGCTCCTTTTTAAAATGCCAAACATATTTGAAAAAAGAGATCTGAAAATACTGGACAAACGATGTCCCAATATGTCCCCCGGTAGGACTATGGAGTTGCATCATATTCTGTACGAACAATCAGGTAAAATCGGTCGCATCACCCTGAACCGGCCCGATTACAGAAATGCTATAAACATGGCTATGCTATATGAGATCAGGAGCGTTTTTCAAAGGCTTGACTGGGACAATGAGGTGAGGGTAATCATAATCAGGGGCGCAGGCCAGGGATTCTCATCCGGCTATGACCTGGATGACCTGGCTGAAAGTGAAGAGATGGATCCCCTGCAGGACGTCATGCGCAATAGTACTGTCCTGGGGATTTACAATGGGATCCGCAACTGCAAGATGGCTACGATAGCACAAATACATGGCTTCTGTCTGAACGGGGCGACTGATCTTGCTCACCATGTTGATTTCACAATAGTTTCAAAAGACTGTGAAATAGGGTATCCGACCTTGCGCTGCTGGGGAGCGGATATGGCTAATATGTGGCTTTATCACATGGGGCCACAGTGGGCCAAGTACCTGATGATGACAGGTGATACCATCGATGGTGAGATGGCTGAAAAAATCGGCTTTGCCATTAAATCCGTAACCAGTGAGAAACTTGAAAGTACCGTTTTGCACGTTGCCGAGAGACTGGCCAATGTTCACAAGGAAATGCTGGCAGCTCATAAGGGGATTGTTAACCACGGACTGGACCTTATGGGGTTGGTTGCATTACAGCGGTATGCAGTTACCAGCGACAGTGTTACAAACCAGTCGGATGTGGTGCGGAAGGTATTCGACAGGACCCTTGGATTGGGCGTCAAGGCGCTGCTCAAGATAATGAACGAGGGTTTCAAACCGCAAAAAGCGCCTTTTGAGCCCCTTGACGAATAAAGCTATCTTCGCAGAAGTTTGCCGATCTCGGCCTGCGACAGTTTTTTAATCTGACCCTCTTCAAGGTCTCCCAGTTCCAGTCTGCCGATGCGTATCCTTTTTAGCGCCTTGACCTCATGCCCCACGCTTAGAAACATGCGTTTCACCTGTCGGTGCCGTCCCTCGTGTATAGTTATGCTGTAGGTATAAGCCGCATCACGGGCTTCCCTGATAACCGCCGGGTAGGTCATCCCATCTTCAAGGAGTATCCCCTTCTCCAGCTTGTTTTTGTCATCCTCGCTGAGCTTTCCTGATGTAGTGACCATGTATTCCTTTTCGTGTTCGAAGCGCGGGTGAGTGAGGCGGTAGGTGAGGTTGCCGTCATTAGTAAGTATAAGCAGGCCGGTGCTGTCGTAATCAAGCCTGCCGGCGGGATAAAGCCCCAGCGAGCGGTAGCGCTCGGGCAGCATGTCGATTACCGTTTTGCGGCCGCGTTCATCCCTGGTGGTCGAAAGCACATCCACGGGTTTATGTACCATGAAAACCAGCATTTCGGACGGTTTGAACTTGACGGGCTTGCCATCGAAGGCTATAGCGTCCAACCCGGGAAATATGGGCATCGTGTAACCTGTGGCGACTTTACCATTGACCGCTACACGTCCCTGTTTTATTGCAGATACGACTTGCCTGCGCGCGCCGAGCCCGGCTTCCACGAGATATTTCAAAAGAGGAACAGATTCCATGGACAAATGATAACAAATTCTGGACCTGGAATACTAAGAGGCCGGGAGATTGCCATGGCAATGTGTGCCTCGCAATGGCGCATAATAGAGGCGGACGCACCTGAAGGAACGCTCGAATTGGATAGTACGGACGGGTCTTCAGACCCGTCCGGTGATAATTCTTATTTCTTCCCTTGCAGGTAATCGATCATGGGCTGGGTTACCAGGGGTACTACATCCCCGATCATATGTGGCATGAGCGAATCCATTACCTTTGGCATGATCTGGGGCATCTGCTCAGCCATGTAATCAGGCATGGGCACCATCTCGCCGACCAGAGCCAGCATTTTCGGCATTACTTTGGGCATCATCATGGGCAGCAATCTCGGAAAGAGTATGGGGAACATCGGTTTCATGAGATGGAGAGCACCGGGTATCTTGCCCATAGCGCTCATCATCCCTCCCATGCCAAACGGCATGGCATTTATCATCTCCGGCCACATTTTGCCCATAAGATTGGCGAAGCCCTGCGGTGTCATCAGGTTGATCATGGCCTCGAAGACCGCCCACTGTTTTTTAACTTCGGGGTTTGGATCGGGGAAGTCGTAGCCCATCCGCGAGCAGCAGAAACGGGCCAGGTCAACCACTTCCATGTCCAGCTTCTTCTTGTCCGCGCTGACACGCAATTGGAACTCGCAGCAGGGGCATAACGCCAGCACCTTCTGTGCCCCAGCTTCCCGGGCTTCATCCATACGCACCTTGCCTATATCTGCGGCGATGGGAGGGTCTTTAATAAGCGTCAGCACGCTGCCGCAGCAATGGGCCTCCTCCCTGTTGTAAGCCATCTCCACGAGCTTCACATTGGGCAATGCCTTGATCAACTCCCGCGGCTCCTCGTAAACGCCGGAAACGCGGCCTATATGACATGAATCATGCCACGTCACGGTTATGGGTTCCTTTCCCCTGTCGGGAAACTTGAACTGGCCCGCCCTTATTTTTTCGGACACTACTTCGCTATAGTGTTTTACCTTTATATCGAAATCAATACCGAGCTTTTTAGCCCAGACCGGATAGGTATGCCGCCACATCATGTCACAGGCCGGGCAGGAAGTTATCACAGTATCTGCACCGGAAGTTATTACTGCGGCTATATTATTCTTCAAAACCTCTGCAAAGACATCCCATTTACCTGCCACGAGCATGGGCGTACCACAGCAGTTCTCCCTCTCCCCGAGATAGGTGAAGTCCACGCCCGCTTCATCAAGCAGCTTAACGCTGGCCATACCTATATCGTTCTCAACGTAACTTGCGGTGCAGCCTGCGAAATATACATTTGGGGCCTTGATCCCCTGGCCGTGTTTGGATTTAAGGTCCTCCGGGAACCACCTGGAACGGTCGTGCCTGTAGCCTGCCCAGATATCCCCTTCCTTACGTGTAGCTTCTGCCATCATCTCGAAGGGAGGGAAGGTCATCCTCTTTTCCTCATCGATCAGTTTGCCGCGCAGCTTCATCCATGACTGTTCTATGGGTAGCGAGGCCGAACACCGTCGGTTGCACATCTCGCAGGTAGTACAGACGAGCATGGTATCCACCATGAACTGGTCCCATTTCTGCCTGCCCTCCATATACTCGCGCAGCCAGTACCATTTGCCGCGCGGCGACTGGCTTTCCCATCCCCTGCCGTAGAACTGATCACATTCCTCCACGCAGTATCCGCACTGCGAGCAGGCATAGGCATACCATGCGACATCCCCCGGTATGTCCTTAACGGGTTTGGCAGGTCGTTCTGCCACCTGGGTGATAACGTAGTTGCCGAAGGGACGTATCAATGGCTCCAACGCCTCAGCTATTCCTATAAACCCTCCGATGTAGTTGCCGCCAAGCACCTTGCCCGGATTGAGGATATTCTTCGGGTCGATTTTTTTCTTGAAATCCCTCAATTTCTTAAAGCGGGAATCGCCCAGGACCTCACGGGCTTTCGAGGTGAAATAAAGGCCGGTGGCATAGGGACGCCCACCATGTTTTCTGACGATTTTCATAATGGTCATAGACAGGCTGAAGACGAAGTTATAGCTGAATTTGCGCTGGTCGCTGGGAATGAAACCCAGTATGACCACTTCAGGTTTGCCGTTAAGGCCCTCACGTATAATAACTCCCTCTTTTACTACCGGCTGGTCCACTTTATTCTCAATTTCCACCATCACATCGCCCAGAGCTTCAAGGGGCACTATCACCTCGGCCGGTACAAGGCTCGGCCCCAACCTTTTGACCACCATGAGCTTAAAGCGGTTCTTCCACTCGTGCTCCGCTATCCTGTCGCTCAGCACTTCTCCCTGGCAGGGTTTCAGGAGTTCGGGCAGCCGGCCCATTACCTGCTCAGCATCCCGCTCCCTGATGGCCAGGGTAGCGATATAAGAGGCGGGCAGCAGCACCCTTTCTTCTGCAGGATGTCCGAGATGCTCCATCAACGGCGCTTTGTTCTTGAGTTCGGCCATCTTGGGATTAATGAAAATGATTGACCAGACAGGCAGCTTGTGGTCTACCACAGATTGGACAAAACGCTGTAAATCATGTGCGTCGGGACATCCTATGGATACTATTTTCAGCTCTTCTTTAGACTGTATCTTTATGACCATTTCGCTGATAAAGCCGGTTATGCCTTCCGCATCGGATATGAGATCCAGGTCGGCGCCGCTGAATTCTTTTATTTCCCCTGAAGGCAATACGACACGTGCGCTGATCACATTATCTTTAAACCAGCCGGCCTCATAGGAGCCAATCCCGGCCCCGCCCTGCGCCAGCCATCCGCCGGGAGTCGATGAAGGGTAGCTCGTGGGGTATAGCCTTAAAGTAAGCCCCTGTTTCCCCAGTTCCCTGTCCATTTTGTCCCAGACGATCCCGGCCTGGACCCTGGCTGTCATTGCCGGCTTATCTATGCTTAGAAGGCGGTTCATGCGGTAAAAATCCACCACTATTCCCCTTTTTATGGGTACCACGCCTCCGTAACCTGAAGATGCCTTAGCCCGCGGGGTAAGTTTGATGCCGTTTTGGTTGGCCCATATTACCAGTTCCACCAGTTCATCTTCAGATACGGGTTGCACCACCACGTCCGGTACCGTATTACCAACAAGCGGCTTAAGAAGTCCGGGCATGGCCGCAATGTCATGGCTGTATAATACGCGTTCAGACTGATTAAAATTGGCCCTGTTTCCGAATTTGCCTTGAAGGTAGGCTTTGGCACCGTGGCTAAGTCCACTCATATCATCCTCCGTTAACAGATAGACATGAAAATCCTCAAACTATCCAAATGGTAACAATACTGTGAAATGAATAAAATGATTAAAGTCACAAGTTTATGACAGTAGCCCTGGCGGCGGTAACTGGCTGTTTGGCCCGTGTGCTAGAATATACGAAATTTATGGATATGCAGGGGAAAATATGAATCAAAAAAGACTTCATATAGCGGTTTTGGTGGTCATTGCGTCAGCGCTTTTATTGCCTTCTGTAGCCTGTCAACAGGGCGGGGGCGATTTATCTATTACTTTGACACAGGCCTGGAACAACACACGAGAATGGTTCATTATGAACGGCGCTAAAGACAGGATCGAGAAAATACGGAAAGGTGACGTCACGGTACAGGTAGTCGATGATAACGGTACTGCTGTAAGGGGCGCCAGGATATATTTCGAACAGCAAAGCCACGATTTTCTTTTCGGATCCAACCTCGCACCCCTGGGGCAAAACGGCCCCAATGCCGTCAACCAGGATTGGGCTAATGCCTATACGGCGCTATTTAACTTCGGCACTTTGCCGTTCTACTGGGACCAGTATGAAACTAAAGAGGGCACAACGAATGAGCAGGCGCTGAGAGCAATGGCGGATTGGTCGAGAAAGCGCGCCATAGTCACACAGGGACAACCGCTGATCTCGGCCAGTGCGGTGCCTTCCTGGGCGCCCCCCTCATCTCAGGACATGCAAAATTCGCTGGAGAAGCGTCTTAAAGGGATAACCGATGCTTTTTGCGGGTTGGTGGATTACTGGACGGTCGTCGATGAACCGATCAGCGGGCAGCGCGTGAATAATCAGCTTGGCAGTTGGCTGAATACCCGGACTCCTGCCGTAGCCTGTGCGGATGCCCTCGGGTGGGCCAGGTCAGGTTGTCCCAAGGCCACAATGATAATAAATGACTACCGTACTGACCAGGATTACCGCGATTTGCTGCAGAACATACTGCGGCAGAAGGGGAAATTTGACGCGATAGGTATACAATCGCACATGCACCGCGGCAACTGGCCGCTTTACCAGGTATGGGACATCTGTGACCGTTTTGAGGATTTCGATGTTCCAATCCATTTCACAGAAGTAACAGTATTAAGCGGCGTTTATAATACGGGAATAGGCACGGCGGTGCCTGCACAATGGCCTTCTACTACGGAAGGTGAGGCAGCGCAGGCCGATTATGTGGAAAAATTCTATACGCTTCTCTTTAGCCATCCATCGGTGCAGGCCATTACCTGGTGGGATTTTTCGGACCTTGGAGCCTGGCAGGGGGCTCCTGCAGGCTTGCTGCGCACTGACATGACTAAAAAACCCGCATATAACAAATTGCTCAAGCTTATACGTAGCGACTGGTGGAGCTTTGGTAACGTTTACACAAATGATAACGGCGGCGCTGTTTTCAGAGGTTTTTACGGCAATTACAAGTTGACGGTTGAAAAGGAAGGTAAAACAGTTGAGGCCAGCATTCACGCTGCCAAAGGTTTGGACAACAAAATAAAAATCCAATTGACCGGCTATCAGCAGAAACCTCCTACACCGCTGTACGAATTGGTCTGGCCGTATATCGTAGCCGCGGTAGTAATAGTGATAATAGCCCTTATACTTAACCTGGTGGCGAAAATAAAAAGAAGAATATAGCACGTTTTGTAGCTAGAGGTGAAGTGATGGATACCCTGGAAGCGATACTTACGCGCAGGAGCGTTAGGAAATATTCGGATAAACCGGTTTCAGATGATGTAGTACAGCAGTTGATGCAGGCAGCCATGTCGGCCCCTTCGGCCGCCAATGAACAGCCGTGGCAATTTATCATCATCAGGGAACGCTTTGCGCTCAACCAGATACCACTTTTTCATGCACATTCCCATATGTTGAAACAGGCGGCGCTGGCCATACTGGTCTGTGAGGATACTGCACTGGAAGTATATTCGGGGCGCGGTCCGCTGGATTGCTCCGCTGCGACCATGAACATTTTGCTGGCTGCCCATGCGATGGGCCTGGGCGCAGTCTGGGTAGGCATTTACCCGGTCGAGGCGCGTATAGATGCGATCAGGCGTCTGCTGGGCATCCCGTCTCAGGTCAATCCTATTGCACTTGTATCCATCGGCTATCCGGGCGAGAAGTTGCCGCAGGAGGACAGGTTTAAGCCTGAGCGTGTTCATTACGAACGGTGGATGGGGCACAAGATCAATACAACAGAAGGGAAGGAGAAGAAATAGTGGCGAAGAAAGAGATAAAAAACGGATGTCACCTGTATCCCATGCCGATTGTTCTAGTAGGCGCCATTAAGGATGGGAAGGCCAATTTTATGCCGGCTGCATTTGCCGGGATAGTAAATATTAATCCGCCCATCATATCGTTGGGGCTTAGTAAGCGGCATTTTACTTGTGCCGGGATGGTTGAAAACGGCGTTTTCAGCGTCAATCTTCCATCGACTTCGATGATGAAAGCAACGGACTATTGCGGGCTTGTATCAGGTCATAAGGTGGACAAGTCCGGTGTATTTAAAGTCTTTTACGGTAAGCTGGATAAGGCGCCCATGATCGAGGAGTGCCCCCTGACTATGGAGTGCAGGCTGCTGCAAAACATCGAACTGGGTGCGGACAATGCGTTCCTGGGGGAGATCGTGGCAACATATTGCGACGATCAATATATGGATGGGAAGATGCCTGACCTGGCCAAACTGGATCTGCTGATATTCTCAATGAGTGACAACAGCTACTGGAGCATAGGTAAGAAGCTGGGTACCGCCTGGAGTGTCGGCAAGGGTTATAAATAGTACGGGTTGTTAACTCCTGGTCGCACTTTGTATAATATAGGGTCTCACGGGCCTGTAGCTCAATTGGGAGAGCGCCTGATTTGCATTCAGGAGGTCACGAGTTCGAATCTCGTCAGGTCCACCATAGCGTACAATGTGGGGAACTCCCAGGCTCTCTTCCAGCGGTCCTTCTTTTGATAAAGGTATTGTGTACTTTAATTCTGCCTTATCACCTGTCACAACTATTTCTTTAACAAAGCTTTTGATAAAAGATTTTCTCTCAGCAATCGAACTCTCGTTAAGTAGATCACGTAACTCATTGACATACTGGGTTACCGTTTCTAAATCTGCCAGCTCAACTTTTCTGGCTTTCATCTGCCATTCCAGTTCCCATTTCTGGGACTCCGATTTAACCTTTTGTTCTTTGAGTTGTTTTATCCTCGGAGACAGATCGTCCAGGGTAACCTTGCCTGCGCAATGAAGTGGTGCAATACGATTAATCACATCACACAAAACAGGCTTTTGTTGACTACGCGGAAGGAACAAAGAAAATGTCGGGAATGATTGGCGGCAGATGCGGACTATGTGAAATGTGTAGAGCTGGAATAAATGAACCCTGTCCATATCCCGATAAGACAAGAACTTCTCTGGAAGCCATAGCCGTTGATGTCCTGGAACTTCTGCACAGGTTCGGGCTTGGCCATAAGTTCTACAAGGACAAGGTAACCTGGACCGGTTGTATCCTTTTCTGAGCCATTAAAAGGGAAAAAGCTTTTACACCTAGATGATGCTAAAACCGCCTTTTATGGGACGCAGACATACGAGCGTTTCAATTTGCGTCAAACCTGGCACAGTTTTCGAGACGTTCTCTAAAAAATCTGATATCTCCGTGTTCTTTTTAAAGACGGCAGTTGCTATCAGCGGATACCTTCCGGTATAGCGTGAAAGCAATCTGACCTGGGGGTACCTGGCTAATGCTTTACCCACACTGTCTATTTTACTGTACTCGGCATCTACTAAAAAGATAATAGGCAGCATATAGTTCGCTTTTTCGGCGTCTACTATACCTACAAGATGTAATATCCCTCTTTTTTTTAGGTCGCGGATTCTACGCCTTACGGTGGTGGCGCTTATACCTAATTTCCCGCCAAGCCGCTGGCTGCTCTGGGTCGCATCCTGTTCAAGAAACTGAATAAGCTTTTCGTTTATAATGTCTATATTGTCTGTATCTTTGTTCATAATGAGCATAAATATATCACAAAACGACCTAAATATACAACGTTATGGCCAAAAGCATTGACATTTATCCTGATGAAGTTAGAATAGTCTAACCGATTTGGCGTACGGGATTGGCGCAATTTCAGACTGCCATGGTATTAGGGTCTGAACCAAACTGAACTTCATCAGGCGACAGTAGATATGGCTGAAGAATTTACTTTATTAGAATTACCTGGAAAATGGGAAATAAAACACATAAAAGTCGGGATGCGGGTTAAAGCTGTGTTTAAGGAAAAAAATCAATGTATTGGCCAAATCCGTGATTTTGCTATAGTGCCAGATGATGCTGTAAATCCCGATTAAATGACTGGCTTTATATAGATGATTACCGAGGTCTTACCCGGATGTTATAAATTGGAGATACCGCTACCGATGGGAAGCATGCTGCTTTCCATCAATAGCTATTTAATTAAGGGGAAAGACAGATCACTTATAGTAGACACTACAGTAAATTACCCTCCATGTAACGATATGTTTCTGGCCCATTTTAAAGAGGTGGGTATTGATGTTAATTCAACCGATGCTTTCATAACTCATTTTCATATTGATCATTCGGGAATGGTTCCGGTGTTGGCAGCGGGAAAGTCAAAAATATTTGCAGGTTATAAAGAAGCCACCTCCGATAATAATGTACACTGGGATCAGGC
>JAPLHL010000457.1 GCA_026389655.1 Chloroflexota bacterium | reverse complement strand
ATTAATCCCGGTGGCACAACAACTCTGTTGTGGAATATTACTGGAGCTACATCGGTGAGTATTGATCAGGGTATAGGTCAGGTTGATGTTGCGGGGACCAGGGTAGTATCACCGGGTAAATCCACTGTTTATACTATAAGTGCTACCAATTCTGCTGGTACCGTTATCAGATCATCGGCGATTATTATCGTCTCAGCGCCAGCGCCACCGCCACAAACTACAGATAGTAATCCTGTTATCAGATTCACCGCCAGCCACCTCGGAGGGACTTCGTGGCAACTTAACTGGAATGTGTCAAACGCCACACAGGTAGTCATCCAGCCTGATATAGGTCCTGTTAACCCAACAGGTAACACAGTGGTCACCGTGCCCTCAGGACAAACTAAAATGTACAGGTTGGAGGCAGTAAACGACTGGGGATGGGCCTATTGGCAGGTCATTATGGCATCCCCTTAAATTCCAGTGATATATATTTCGTAGTTAGCGCATCCATTTTGGAAGGAGGTTGAAATGAACGCCAGGAATGTTATACAAGCAATTGATACGGATAAAAAGCTTATGGTTTTATTGGGTTTAGTGGTACTGGACGGAGCCGTTTTTATAGGGCTGCTAATAACAGCAGGTGTATGGTTAGTTCTCTTTTAATTCCCCTTGAATGGGTCTGGCGTTACAGAATGTGTGTTGCCCCACATAGAGATATTGGCTGCGATCAGTAGGCAGTTCAAGGCATCACCCAACGTAAGGAGAAAAAATGTTTTGGAAAAGAAAGGCAAAAATATCCCAGGAATACTCCGAGAGTATCATCAATACCGTGCGTGAGCCTTTAATCGTTCTGGGCCAGGATTTAAGGGTGGTCAGCGCCAGTCGCTCGTTTTATGAAGTCTTTAAGGTAAAACCTGAAGAGACTGTGGGGCAGCTTATTTATGACCTGGGCAATAAACAGTGGGATATCCTCAGGCTGAGGGAATTGCTGGAGGACATCCTGCCCAATAAGGCGACCTTTGATGACTATGAGGTGGAACACGATTTTCCTGGTATTGGCAGACGCACCATGCTTTTAAATGCCCGGAGGATCCCCAGACCACCGGAAAAGCTAAAAGTTATTCTCCTGGCTATCGAAGATATCACGAGACGCAAGGGTATGGAAGAATCTTATCTTAGTTTAGCAGCAATTGTTAATACATCTGTTGATGGAATTATTGGGAAAACTTTGCAAGGAGATATTGTTAGTTGGAATAAAGGGGCAGAAAAAATATACGGTTATACCAAAGAAGAGATGCAGGGCCAAAATATTTCCATTTTAGCTCCTGCTGGTTACCAAGAGGAAATGCTTGACCAACTAAAAATGCTGCGAGCCGGAGAACTGATTAAAAATCATGAAACAAAACGTGTCCGGAAAGATGGAGTAGTAATTGATATTTCCTTGACGCTATCTTCAATCAAGGACAAGGTGGGGAATATTTATGGCGTGTCGGCCATTATGCACGACATAACCGATCAGAAAAAGGCAAAGCAGGTGCTGATGGTCAGTGAATACTCCGAAAGCATTATCAACACTGTGCGTGAACCTTTAATCGTTCTGGACCAGGCTTTAAGTGTGGTTACCGTCAGCCGTTCCTTCTATGAAGTTTTCAAGGTAAAGCCTGAAGAGACTGTGGGGCAGCTTATTTATGACCTGGGCAATAAACAGTGGGATATTCCCAAGCTGCGGGAACTGCTGGAAACTATCCTTCCCCAAAAGACCACCTTTAATAACTATGAGGTGGAACACGATTTTGCTACCATCGGCAGGCGTATCATGCTTTTGAATGCCCGGCAAATTGAACGGGGGATAGGCAAAGAGCGGTTCATCCTGCTGGCTATCGAGGATATCACCGAGCGCAAACTATTGGAAAACATGTTGAAGGAATCCGAGGAACGCTACCGTAGGGCCTTTGAGACCTCGTTGGACGGGCTGCTGCTTCTTGACAAACAAACTGGCAATATCGTCAATACCAACCCCGCCGCCGCAAAAATGCTGGGCTATTCAGACAAGGATCTTATGGGAAAAAGCCTTAAAGATGTTGGGGTTCTAAAAGGCGCAATGGACTTTAAAAAAGACCTGGAGAAAATAGAGAGAGCCGAACTTGTCTCCTATAAAGACGTACCAATAACCACAAAAGAAGGAAAGCACATAGATGTGGA
>JAPLHL010000467.1 GCA_026389655.1 Chloroflexota bacterium | reverse complement strand
TTCACTGTATCCGCGACTGATATCACCTTACCTGTTTTGACCGACAGGAGAGATATCTCTCCGCCATTGAATGGTACCACGGGGTCTTCAGTGCCGTTGATCATAAGCACAGAGACGGCGCGTGAAGGTGACCATGTTGAGACAGTCTTTTGCGGTATGTTTCCGGCCACGGGCGCAATAGCGGCAATCTTATCCGACAGCTCGCAGCCGAGGCGATGTGACATGAATGCCCCGTTGGATATTCCGGTGGCATAAACCATTTTCTCATCTATATTAAGGTACTGTACCAGGTGGTCTATCAAGGCCGAAATGAATGCTACGTCATCGATGTTCTCGGCCTGGGCCCTGATCCCCGGCTCGCCGCGTCCGTCATTCCAATGCTGTGACAGCCCTGGCCCGGTAATGGGATGTTTATATGCTTCAGGATAGACAATTACAAATCCCTGTTTATCAGCCAAAGCATTAAAATCTGTAAGGGGATTCATGGTACTGGCTTCGCTGCCTCCGCCATGCAGAACAATGACGAGTGGCCATTGGCGGCTTTTGTCGTATGAAGCAGGAAGGTGCATAAGGTAGGAGCGCTGCAACCCTTTGACAAGAATGCTGTCTGCATAATTCTGCGATGAGGCAGTTGTTTTATTATCTGCTGCAGCCGGTTTGCCCTCGGTCTGTGGTTCAACTACCGGCTTAACAGCGGTGCATGCTGCCATGGCCGTTATTATCAACAGAACTATAGGCAGCTTAAAATATTTCATACGTCACTCCTAACTATACCTTTTGGAATTATGTTTAACCAACTATTCCCCATTTCAATTCGCAACTAAGCGATTATCATCCTTCATCCACCTTCGTCAGCATAGTATGCCTTAACCATACGACTGTCAACGCTCCTGCTTGTCCCAGAGTCAGACTATCCGCCCCGAGGATGAGGATTAATATATATACAATTAATGATGGGGAAAGGATTGATGGGAGTCAAAACAGCAGTGTTTGCATTAGAGCAGACGTTCTTTATTACCCTGGTAAACCTATTGCCCGTGGCACTTCTTATATTTCTTACCGCTTCCGCACGGGCAAGGATCATTCCGTCCCACTTGTTGGTGTGGCTGATTACTGCTTTGAACAACCGTCGACTGTTGTTTTACGAAGTCTATACATTCAACAGAGGGTATCCTGAATGAAAAGTTGGTCTTGCCGTCTTTATTAGTGACAGCAAAGTCACCCCGGTTAATTATATCCATCCCTATAAGGACTTCAGCATCTCCGCCAATCGTCCCTTCGGTAACACGGATTTGTGGAATTATTACTTTATTTGGCAGCCTGATGCTGACCAAGTATACATTCGATAGCGTTTCCCCGCCTGCTGTATGGACTTTTACAATTGATATAGGATTTAAACTACATTCCTCAACAACTTTTTGAGTAATTACGGAATTGGTGGCTCCTGTATCCCAGATGGCAAGATATTTCTTAAGGTCGGCTTCTTTTGGCGGGTTTGATGGTTCAAAGGGTGAAGTTATATGAACTTCGGAGGTTAATACCGGTGATATGCCATTGTAAGCAACATTGAAGGCACGTGCTTGGACATCCATATATTATTCTTATAAAAAAGCAACCCTGGAATGATATGTTTGAGTATAGCTGCTATTTCCCGGTTCACACTTCTGTACAAGAAAAGTGCCTGGCTTATATTTCTTGGATGTCTCTTTAATAGCTACAAGTTCAGACTCATAAGCGCCAACCACCTTAGATCCATGGATTACTATAAACTTGGCATTGTATTCTTTGACAAGTTCGTCTTGATGATCAAGATAGTATTTAAATTCTTTTTCCAGTAGCTTTACCATTGCAACGCTCCCTTCGCTGATTAAGAGCAATCTGTAACTATACATATTGTATAACATTCGTCAATGTGCTGCTATTCTGCGCGGGTTATCCCCCCCCCAACCCCACCCCCCAGCCGGCCACCCAGCAGGCTTAGTACTTTCTGGCTGTTAGTTGCAATTATATATGAATGCAGCATTTACCATCGCTCAAAATATTGATTATATGCTCATTATAATGAGCAATCGTAGAGAAAGATGTTACAAGATTACAGTAATGCCTTGCCTGCTGCACAAGCTATCGTTTCGCCCCAATGGCCTGGAATGGGGCAGGTTTGCGTTTCTCGATGAATTGATTACAGGGGTTTAAGAATATTGAGGGAGGACCTTATGGGACTGAAACCCGCAAGATGCTCCCTCGTCGTGATGCCCCCAGTATATATGCTTTGTCAAAGCCTTCCAAGTCCCCCAATTTCAACAATCAATTGAGCGCGTGGTCTAACAGCCGAAACAATTCAGCAAGCTGCTATGATCCTGATTTGTTTCTCTAAAAAAATAATCAATTAACACACACCTCCAAAGATCCCCAAGTGACAGGTCTGCAGCGAGTAGATCAGGTAGCCCTGAAACAGCCTTAGCGAATGGGATGGTGGGTTGTTGAACTCATA
>JAPLHL010000339.1 GCA_026389655.1 Chloroflexota bacterium | reverse complement strand
ACCTTGTCGCCGACTTTCACCTTAACGGTCAGTACCATGCCCTGCATCGGGGAGAGCACAGCCCCGTTCGGTATTTCCTTCGGTTTGCCTTTTTTCTCCACTTCTATGGTCTGTCCCATTACCGGTGTTATCTTGACGTTGAAAATCTCGCCGTCAACGTCAACGCTGAACGTAGTTGGAACATCATCTCCAGACTGACTGGGAGCTGCCGCAGGCATCGGGCCGGCGATGATCTCCTCTTTGGCCTCGCCACGCAGGAATTTGACTGCCACCTGCGGATACAGGGCATAAGTTATGAGGTCCTCCTCTTTATGGAGAATACCAAGCTTATGCGCTTCATCCTTGAGTTTTTTCAGTTCTGGCTCCAGATGCTCTCCGGGCCGGCCTGTGATTATTTTACTATCTCCGACGATCATTTTGCGGAATTCATCGTTTAGTTCGCCTGGCTGCCTTCCATAGATTCCCAGGAAGTAGTCTTTCACTTCCTTTGTCACCTTCTTGTATCTCTCACCGTTCAAAACATTGAGTACAGCCTGTATTCCTACGATCTGGCTGGTGGGTGTAACAAGGGGTGGATAGCCCAGGTCAGCTCGTACCCTTGGCACTTCTTCAAGAACATCTACTATTTTATCCAGGGCATTCTGTTCACGCAGCTGGCTGATGAGGTTGGAGTACATTCCCCCGGGGATTTGATGCAGTAAGACATTGACGCTGGGTCGTGTTGCTTCTACCGTGAGCAGAGACCGGTATTTACCTGCCATTAAAGCGAAGTCTTCGCCGATCTCATATAAAAGTTCAAGGTCCATACCGCAGTCATAAGGTGTATTCTGGAAAGCTGCGATCACACTTTCTGTTGGGGGTTGTGAAGTGCCCCAGGCAAAGGGGGAGAAAGCGGTATCAAGGATGTCTACTCCCGCTTCGGCTGCCGCCTGGTAGCTCATGGGCGCCATACCGCTGGAGCAATGTGAGTGCAGGTCGATCGGTATTTTCACCCTGGCCTTCATTGCCTTTATCACTGAAGTTGCCTCGGGTGGGGAGATCAGTCCTGCCATGTCCTTAATGCAGATAGAATCACAGCCAAGGTTTTCCAGTTGATGCGCCATTTCGGCGAAGACCTCCGTAGTGTGGACGGGACTTACTGTGTAGCAGACGGTACCCTGTACATGGACCTTATGCTTCTTGCACTCTTTAATTGCGAGTTCCATGTTCCTGATATCGTTGAGGGCGTCGAAAACGCGGAAAATATCTACCCCGTTTTTGACCGAAAGCCGCACGAATTCTTTTACTACATCGTCGGGATAGTGCCGGTAACCGACCAGGTTCTGGCCCCGCAGCAACATCTGGAGATGGGTATGTTTGACCTTGCTGCGTATGTCCCTGAGACGTTCCCAGGGATCCTCATTCAAATACCGGATGCAGGTGTCGAATGTGGCGCCGCCCCACATTTCCAATGAGAAGAAACCCACTTTATCCATCTTCTCGACCATCGGGAGCATGTCGCGGGAGCGCATCCTGGTCGCAATCAGCGACTGGTGTGCATCACGTAAAGTTGTATCGGTGATCTTTATTCCCATGCAGAGCCTCTCAGATTTACGTACGCTTTTGTTTGCGGGCTTACGATAAAGCCAACCTGTTAATAATATTGATTGACGGCATTTTCGTCAATTCGCTGGAACGCGTAGGCACTAAGATTGTAATACTGCTATGCACTGGTATATAATCCCGAATTGAATAGAGGTTTGCTGATAAGATATGTCGGAATATGGATTTGGTGCGCCTTTAAAAGAAGAGGAATTTGTTTTTGGCGCCCAGCGGCCTGGCTTTCCGGGTATATTTGTCCAGAAGCAAGTGGTGGATGAGTGGATTGCATATATGAAAAAGCAGGGCATCGTTCGCATTGTCTGTTTGCTTTCTGAGGAAGAGCTTGGTAGTTATCCGACATTATCGGGTGGCCTGCTTGGCATTTATGCCGAGACCTTTGGCCCTGACAATGTCCTTTGGGCGCCTACACCGGACAAGCGTCTTCTAAGTGGTGAGGCGATCAAGCATATCTGTTATTTCCTGCATGCTGCTGTTGCGCAGGGACAAAAGACTGTAGTGCATTGCTCTGCGGGCCTCGGCAGGACCGGGCAAGTACTGGCTGCATGGCTTGTTTATCACTATAACCTGACCGAACGGAAAGCCATTAAAGCCGAAGATGAATTGAACCGCTTCCCCATGGAAGCCGTTTTTTACCGTAATGCCAGTGAAGCGGATTTATTGCAGGTGTTGGGTGTGGCCAGGGAACTGGACAAGCCTGTTTAGCCGGCTGCTATAAATTAAGCGGGTTTTATATCATCGAAAAGTACCGGCATCTCAGCCTGGAATTTTTCCAGAAGAGGGATCATTATTTCACGCATCTGTGGATGGGCTGCAGGGGATGTCCTCAGCCGGAAAATATTCCGCCATTCACGTATGTTGCAGGTAGTCACAATCTCGGTCTTGGTCGATTGCGGGAGTACGGTCCTGGCTTCTTCGGGTTTGGCTCCCATCTCTATGAGCCGGTTGTAGAAGTGCTCAGCCTGCTGCATCGCCTCTTCCCAGACAGCGTGCTTTTCACTGTCGTTATTGAATACAACGGGATCAATAACCGAGAGCCCCTTTTTCCCGTAGTTGACATACCGGGTACTCTCCTGTGTGTAAGCTGCCAGCCTGTGCCGCACGAGCTCATGGCTTACTCCCCTGTCGCAGATAAACCTGACGGTTATATTGATATGCTCCATAACACTCTCATGGCCTCTGCCCATGAGCATCTTAACGAACCGCTCTGAAGAGCCTTCAGTCATGAGGTTCTCGGATTTGTACGCAGTCCTGCCCGCTGTCTCAATTGACTTGAGCATGGCAGGATAATCGATAGCGCTCAGTATCTCGAATGTTGCCGGTAATATATCCATTTGCTATATAGGCAGGCTTTCCATATTAGCAGGCATCTATAATGCCTGTTTGTGGAACTACCCCTCGAACT
>JAPLHL010000169.1 GCA_026389655.1 Chloroflexota bacterium | reverse complement strand
GTAACAATATCATCGACAGTCACAATTTTGCCGTCGAGTATCTCGGCGTAGCTTTCATGGGATTTGATGGGTCCTTTACGCAGGTAAAAATCACTTAACCCGTAAGCACCTATGACATCCAGGTATTCCTTTTGAGGATTAAGCATGAGGACAGAGCAACCTTGGACTTGGAGCGCTTTGGCGGCGCTGCCGGCAATAGTATTTACCAGCTTCCGTAATGGTAAACCGCTGTTGGTGATTTTAGCTATCTGCTTAAAGGCAAGGGAATAACGGTTTTCAGTAGCATCCATTCCTCAACCACCTCAGATACACAGTACCCATCATCCGCACTTAGTATATCCACAACTCGGGCATATATGACAACCCTCTTGATAAACCAGTAAATTGCTGCAGTCAGGGCACTGACCGGAAAAGCCGCCATTCCCCGAATAGTTATGATCACCGGACACAGTTTCACCATCTTTTTTAACATACTTTTCCAGTACGCTACCTATCGCGTCTGCGCAGGAAAGAATTGCCCGGCCATTCTCCCATGAGACAGAAGGACATCTTATAGCTCTAAGCTGTTTTATCACGGAACCAACATCAATACCCGATCTGAAAATTAACGAAATCAGCCTGGATGTAGCTTCAAGTTGTGCGGATGCACAGCCGCCTGCCTTGCCTAGACTGGAAAAGACCTCGCATATTCCTTTATCATCGAAATTTACTGTTACGTAGATGTAACCACATCCGGTCGTGACACGCTCCGTTATTCCCCTTGTGATCTTAGGCCTCTGACGGGGTGCCAGCCTGGCCTCTGCTTCACGTTCTTTTTCCTTTTCTTGCGGTTTTTCTTTTTGACCTGTATTCAGGACCTGTGTGTCGCGACTCCTATCCCTGTATATGGTTATGCCTTTCAGTCCTAAATTGTAGGCCAGGCTATAACTGCGCTGTCGGTGTATTTCTGGAAAGCGGACTGAATTTTGACGTGCCAATCAGGGTTAATATCGTGGGAAGTAACAAAAACTTCTTTTACCCAATTGGGAGCTTCCTGGATTTTAACAAGTTTCTCTCCTTCTGCCAGCTTTTTCATAAGATCAGGCGAATAAAATTTCTCCTGTGTTGCCGTGGCTTCAAAATAAGGATTGATCTCGATAAGTTTTTCGCCATCAAGAATGTGCCTGAAGTAACTTAGTGCAAATATAGGTTCTATTCCACTGGAACATCCGGCGATAATACTGAGTGTTCCAGTTGGCGCTATGGTGGTTCGGTTGGCATTCCGTACTTTTTGCCCATTGTCCTTATCGTAAATGCTCCCGGCGAAAGCGGGGAAAAGGCCTCTGCTTTTCCCCAAAGAAACGGATTCTCGTGTTGCCTCGTCAGAGATAAAGCGCATCACCCTTTCGGCAATTTCTAGAGCTCGATCTGAATTGTAAGGTACGCGCAATTGAATTAACATGTCAGCAAAACCCATCACGCCAAGTCCTATTTTCCTTGTTTGGCGAGTCATATCCGCGATTTGTTTCAGTGGATATTTATTTACTTCAATCACATCATCCAGGAACCTGACTGACAATTTGACCGTTTCTCTAAGCTTGTCGAAATCGATTTCAGGCTGCCCGTTGATTGTTTTTATCATTCTGGAAAGATTGATTGAACCAAGATTACAAGATTCATACGGCAGTAATGGCTGCTCGCCGCATGGATTCGTGCTTTCGATCTTACCGAGATTGGGTGTAGAGTTGTACTGATTAATACGGTCAATAAATATTATACCCGGATCGCCTGTACGCCATGCCATGTCTACAATCTTTTTGAATACGTCCAGGGCATTAAGGCGTCCAACGGCCTCTTTATTGTGA
>JAPLHL010000029.1 GCA_026389655.1 Chloroflexota bacterium | reverse complement strand
CGTAGGAGGCGAACCACGAGCGGTCGATAACGTAATTGGTCACGCCGTCATTGCCCAAAACCATGTCCAGGATTTCTGAACCCTGGCCGGTGTTGGCGCCGAGGGCATGATCATTGAGTATGTCTGTTTTGCCTGCCATTGCGTTCGGTGTTGAGACGGTGTCCCACTTCATAATACCGGGGTCTGCGGATACCGCTGACGGCGCCGCAATATTGACCGGGATTACGAAGGAGGCAACCATCAATATAGCTGCGAAAACTCCAAGTATGCTTGGAAACCTAGTTTTCATTATTCCTCCTGATTTTTTAAAAACCCGAAAAACATCTCCACGGCCTGTCTCCAGGCCCGGTTTTGTCTTTCCGGGAACCCCCGGCAAAAATTTTCGACCTCCTTGCACGGGGAGTTTTATTAGGATAACTATTACCGGTGGTAACGGGTGTTATCCTGCCTGGCATTTAAAGCCGGCCACGCTACGGCTGCCCCCCTGGTATAGACGGTTTGCCCCGGGACCAGGGCCAAAGGTAAATTTCTCCTGAACAGCGCTTACAGTCTGCCCAGGCATTTCTGAGTGCACATCACCTCCTTTATATTTAATTCCCAATGCACAAGAGACAAGGATATACCTTGCCTTGGATATTAGTATAACATAACATGTCAAGTATGCAACCACGAGTAAAATATACCTGCGCCACAATCATGTAAAGACCGAGCATAGGTAACACTTTAAACCGGGCGCATAGGTTACACTTTTTTGTTTTTGCTATGCATCGGATTCAACTTTCCAACTGATTTCATTGAGTACGCCAAGTTTGTGAGAACTGTATTTCAGCTGCCAGAGGCGTTCATCTTGCTGTTTAAGCGCTATCGGCTCGCCAACGAGTGCTTCTGAAACAAAGATGCGGTCACCTTTCCATTTTATCTCACCGTTGCTACGTACCTGCCTTACTATCACATCGGCACCATATTCTACTGTAGGTAGTCTCTTTGGATAGTCCCTGGTCGATGGCCGGTATATTGAGGCAGGTGCCTTTTGTCCTAGTGCTTCATGAGGCCGCTGAAAATTATATTCGTAAATAAACTCATCAAATGCTCTTTGCTGTGCCAGCAATGTGTCCTTTGGCGGTTTGACCGTAGCTTCCTTCAAGCTGCGATGCATTCGCTCATGTCTGCCGTTTTGTTCAGGATGGCCTGGATCTATTCTTTCAGGCCTGATCCCGAGCTTGATAAACCAGACCGATAATCTCGTTAATCCGCCCAAAGCAACCGATGCAAATGGGGATCCATTATCCGTTCTTATTGCTTCGGGTAACCCATATTCTCTGAAAGTCCACTCAAACCACGGCTGTGTTTCCTCATATGTAGGACGATATAGTGCTCGGCATTGCAATACGTAGCGACTGTTGTTGTCGGTTATGGTGAGCGGGTAACATAGCTTTCCGTCTGTCGTCCTGAATTGTCCCTTATAGTCAGCACTCCAGACTTCATTAGGCTTGCGACATTCTAAAAACGGTTCTGTATATGGAGGTGTTCTGCACTTCCGTTTACGATGTCGAACAAGTCCCTCTTTTCGCAATATTTCACCTACTGTGCTGACTGCCGGCCATTGGTGTTCTCCGTCCTTGCTTTCTAACCAGGCCACGATCTTTTTGGGTACACACCTCTGATGACTCAACTTAGCTGCCACCAGCGCTTCCTCTACATCCGTCGCTATGGCATTAGGATGTCGATAGGCAATTCTCGACCGGTCAACAAGTCCTTGAAAACCTTTACTCCGATATCGCTCGATCCATTTGTAGATCGTTTTTCGACTCACATCATACTCTTGGCTCAATTCTGTGAGGCTATATTCGTCACTTATCCAGTCTTTAATCATCTGTATATTCTGGTCCATGGCACATACTTCCTTCCAAGGCATAGGCATTTTACCTCCTGCCTACACCTTAGTTGTTACCTATGCGCCCGGTCTATTTGTTACCAGTGTACCCGGTTTGTACACCCCTACCCCTCTCCCACAGGAGAGGGGTTCTCTTTTTCTAAGAGGGGC
>JAPLHL010000429.1 GCA_026389655.1 Chloroflexota bacterium | reverse complement strand
TAACAGGGCTTACAATTACCAGTCGAGCATTGGCCGGCTGTGGACGTATTGCGATTGCCTGTCACCGGGTGTGCAGTACACTCCACCGGCGCCACCTCCCAGGGAAGTGCTATTCGCCGCACCACTGCCGGTTGCGCCACGACCTGACGATTTAATACCTGTCTTCATTAATAATAATGCCATTGCCGATATTACTTTTCAGTGGAGGCATAGCACTTCGGCCATGGCTTATGAATTCTGGTTGGCTAAAGACGGTGATTTCTCACAGATAGTTTTGCAGAAAACCATCACGATGCAAAACCGCACATCCCCGTCCTGGACGTTAACCGATAAAAAAGGGCTCGAACAGGGGAAAACTTATTACTGGAAAGTGCGGGTAGTACAGGCATCGACAGGGGAAAAAGGCACCGGAGCATGGTCTGAACTCCTTCCCTTCACGATCGCTGAAAACAAATCCACGATTCCGGCTGCCACACCAACACCAGCCGCAACAGTGGATAACCGGACCGTGCCGGCATCTCCAAATATTGCCCCTCCATCACCCTCCGGTGAAAATAAGACACGCACTTTTACGGAGAGCGTACTTGCTGACAGCAATTTCTGGATATGGATTATTATTGCCGTCCTGGTAATTGCCCTTATTGTAGTCGTCATAACGGGAACTATAGCCAGCAGGCGAAAAATCTGACGGTAATACCCTTATCTAACATATCAGGAACAGACCCGCAGATACATCCAGTGATTGTTATGAACGTCAAAACTTGCTTTAACCGTCTCAATAACCTACAATTTTATTCGGAATATTTCAGGACTTGCACTCCACCCTCCAGCTTTAACAGCTGGGGGGTTTGAACGTAACCCCTGATTTACTTTGGAGGGAATATCATGGAACAGAAACGCTTCGAACAATTCAAAGGCTCAAAAGATTACGTTATATCCGACGCCCTGAAAAATGCTGTGAACGTATCGATTGTCCTGCAAAGACCGCTGCTTGTAAGGGGAGAGCCCGGCACCGGCAAAACACTCCTTGCTCACAGTATCGCATCATCGCTTGGTAAAGAGTTGATACGCTGGAATATCAAGTCGACTACCAAAGCCGCAGAAGGCTGTTATATTTATGATACCGTGCAGAGGCTGAATGACAGCCGTTTCGGGGGCAAGGACGTCTCCAATATCAAGCATTATATTAAACTGGGAAAAATGGGGCAGGCCTTCACCGCGCCCGCGCAGGTCGTTCTATTGATCGATGAGGTTGACAAAGCCGACCTCGAGTTTCCTAACGACCTTCTAAACGAGCTGGATGAAATGAGTTTCTATATACCGGAGACTGACGAAACTATCTCCGCAGTCCAACGCCCGATTGTTCTTATCACCAGCAACAACGAAAAGGAATTACCGGACGCTTTCCTGCGCCGCTGTATCTTCCACTACATTGATTTCCCTGAACCGGATTTGATGGAGGAAATCGTCAAAGTCCACTTCCCCAATATAAAAAACTCGTTGCTGAAAGATGCAATAGAGTCATTTTACACGCTGCGCAAAATAGATGACTTCCGCAAGAAACCTTCGACCAGTGAGTTGATAGATTGGATACAGGCTTTAATGGCCAGCGGTTTGGACGGGAAAATCAAGGACGGCGAAATACCATTCCTCGGGACCCTCATTAAAAAAGAAACGGACATTGATTATTACATTACTCACAATGTGAAGAAAAAGCCTGGGGCACGCG
>JAPLHL010000378.1 GCA_026389655.1 Chloroflexota bacterium | reverse complement strand
TTCCCCAAAATTTCAAAGCAAAATCCATTTTGAGCAGCTTTATTGCTGACACGGGCCCACAAATTCTGTCTCATGCTGCGTACCATGTAGCCTCTGATTTTGTTGCCGACATGGGAACTCAGTTCGAGTGATTCGTGTTCTTTTTCATCAAGTTCTTCTCCACCCAGCATTAAAACCTGGCCGAATGGCAGATTTTGCCCTTCTGACTCCTGGATATCCGGCCCGATTAAAGTAACTCTCCCATCTTTAATTAATCCTGAGTTCTCCGTCCAAAGTATAAATGCACAGGAAGAAGTCGCCGGATTTCCCAGTTCAAGGAAGGTATCACCTCGTAATATGGTTTCAGCACCGGATTCCGTTCCTTGCAAGAAAGGCATCAGCTTTTTCACCTGGCCGGACATAATTGCAGACTCAAATTTTTTCACACGCCTGCCTTTTGACTCCAGATCATCAACGTAGGCGGAAATTTTGTTTATATATAAATCAAAAACCGCCATAAACCCCTACCACAGATTCAATGCATCTCATGCCAATTTCCAGGAAAATGGGCTTGCATCTTAAGCAAGTCCGGACGCCTGGAAGAAATTGGCAATCTTATCTTTTATCTTGTCCGGTGACACATAGCGATCATCCGCCAGGTCACAACCCAGGTTCAAAAAGGGTACTTTGAGGATGCGGCACTGCTCCTGCACGATATTGACCAAAGCGCCCGCATCTTTATGCCCCATATGTCCCGGCCAGATTACTGCATCACAACTTAAGTCTTTAACTACACGAACAGTGTCTTTCGCATAAAGATCAGCGCTTCCCAGGGCTATCCTGGGCATTCCGAAATCGTAGGAAGACCTTTTCGCCAGGTCCTTCCACATCTGTTTTTCATCCGAAGTATTAATATAAGTATGCGGCGGATTATCTGAATAAAGGTCCATTACCATAACTGCTCCGAATTCTTTGCCCAGCCACGGCCAAACCTTATTTCCCCATACTATTGGCGGGAAATCGAACCAGAATACCCTGATCTTTTCATCGATCCCGGTAATACCCCTGTGCTCTTTCACCCGCTGTTCGCAAACGTCTACCAGTTTCTTTAACCACGCCTTGCATTCAGGATAACCCAGCCCCCAATACCTGGCGACCGAGTTAACAAAATTGGCGACTTCCCAGTCGGACGGGCACGGTTTATTGCGTCTCAGCTCGTTATACTCCCACCATAAGCGAAGCTGTTCATTTGACTCCTCGCAAACGAACTTTAGCCTGTCCATATCCAACTTCTTGCCGGCGTGTTTCTCAAGAAATGGAACGAAATCATTTTTCAGCTGTTCAGCGATGTATTCCAATGCTTCTTCGTCAGAGATACCTTCTCTGCGGCCCGGGCTTTCTACAGACACGCTGGGGATCTCTTTGTAAACCGGGTTGGTCCTGACCAACTGTTGGAGCGCACTTCCTGCTTCGCAGATGGATGACATGCCGATAACAACAGTACCCTTGGGGCATTTGTTAAGCTCCATGGCAGCCCCTGCCAGCCTGATGAAAGTACACATGTTGTCCCCCAACATCTCAGCGGAGGCATCGATCAATTTATGTAATCCATCCAATCCCCCCTCCATCATTGCATCAAAGAGAGGGAACTCCAGAGCTTGAAAAACATCCATGTCCAGGCTAACACACAACTCCGGTACGCAGTTGCCCCCTACGCTGGCCGTCGGGGTGCCCTTTGCAATGGCTTCCTTGACCCTTGCATTCCTGGCCTGCCGCAGTTGATAGTATTCTATTAGTACCTTATCATACGGGTCGTCACTTTTTGAAAGAGCAGTAATATTGTCCAACAACTCCTGGACATAATCGTTTAATTTCGGCTGCTGCTGCTGTTCACTCATCTCCTAACTCCTCAGCATTTCCAAAAATGCTTGAACTCTGGTTTTTAGTTGTCCCATAAAGGAGGGAATGTACTCTCTTTCGATCGACAAGAAGGGGACCTTCCATTCTTTCAGGTCTTTCTGCATCATGTAATTAAAAATGCTCCAGGTGTCGCAGAATACCATCCGGTCCATGATGACCCCTTTGGCATTGAAATCACGTACCATGTTGTGGATGTGTTCACTGCGCCTGTCCTGGTCCCCGTCAAATCTCGCACAGGTGAGCTGGTCTTTAAGATAATATGAAGCAAGCGCTTCCCAGGGATCTTTAATGGACTCATTGATGTCATACCACATTATCTTGGTGCCGAAACAGGTAAAATCGGAGACTATATCGGCCCCGAGGTCCTCGATCATCTCTATATACGCCGGATTGTCGACACACGGACCAACGATCACCAATCTGATATTGTCATTTTTCTGCGCTTTAACTGATTTGAGATCATTCAGTAATTTCTCGAGCATCTCATTGTATTTTTCAGGAGGCATGGCAGTGGAAGCAACCATCGCTTTCAGTGCGTCAGTGCCCGAAATAGGCGGGTTCTTTGCCTTTCTAAGCTCGTAAAGTTTTCGTTGAAGTTGCCTTGTCTTATTAGTGATCTTGATGGCCTTCCAGAGGTTTTCATCCGTGATTTTTACACCGAAATGTTCCTCCAGATGTTTCCTTAATTTGATAAACTCCTCTCTTTCCCATACGAAAGCCGCCGGCCTTAATTGTTTCGCATTGCTTACCATATGTAAAAACGGGGTCTTCATACCGGCACGGGGCCAGTTCACGAACAGCCGGCGGTAATGGTCGCAGTTATTGGGAAAGACCACACCATCTAAAAAATCGTACTCACCTTTTATTGCCTGGCTGAAAAAGCTTTTAGGATAAGAACAGCAAATTGACCCGGTAAATGTTTCTGCCAACTCCGGTGTTGTGCAGCCTGTACCTCTCACCCGGAAAGGAAGTATTCCCGCAGCCATGAATAGTTCCTTCGGTATCAGGCAGCAGATGTACCCGACAACCTTGCCTCCCTTGTTTTTCCAGTCATGCACATAGTCATTCGCTAATGACTCTGTGACTTTTGTAAATTCGTCCATAACTGTAGTAGTCGTTTTACTCATCATCCTTCTCCGATTTTCTATCTATTGTCGACCTTGATCTATCCATACCCCCCGACATTCTCCCAAAGAAACATCTATATATTGCAATGGGGAACTAGGAACTCAATTTGTCTTTGGCGAAAAGGGCCGCCCCTATAGCGCCAACGATCTGGGGATCCAGCGGCATTTTTCCCGGGTAGACTCCCAGTTGCTTGTGCAGGGCCATGGCAAGGCCATCATTCTTGGCGCACCCACCCGTCAATACCAGCTTCTCAACGAGTCCAACCCTTCTTACCATTGAGACCAGTCTGCTGGCGACAGCATTATTTATACCGGCAATAATATCCTCCAGTTTGAACCCTTCGTAAATTTTAGTAATTACTTCAGATTCGGCAAATACGCTGCACTGACTGGAGATATTAGCAGGGTTACTACCCTGATTAGATAACGAAGAGATCTCTTCCAGGGTACACTGTAGTACCCTTGCCATAGACTCATAAAAGCGTCCTGTACCTGCGGCGCAACGATCATTCATGTTAAATTCGATTACCTTGCCATTGCCGTCCGCGGATATTACCTTGCAATCCTGTCCTCCGATATCAATTATCGTCCTGACGCTATTGTCCAGCCAGTTGGCCCCTTTGGCATGGCAGGCAATTTCTGACATGATCGAATTAAACAGCGGAATTGTGAACCGGCCGTAACCTGTACCTAAGATGTAATTGAGGTCCTTAACTGAGGACAACCCGGCTTTTTGCAGGGCCTGGTCCATCGCCTTGTTTATAGTCACTTCCGGTTTCGCCGTAGCGGCTTCGATGGCATATGAAAGAAGTTGGCCATCAGACAATATAGCGACCTTTGAAGTAGCAGAACCAATATCACAACCACCGACTATCAAATTCAATTCCTCAAGGAGAATTATAAACGGGCA
The DNA here is from genome assembly GCA_026389655.1 of Chloroflexota bacterium. GTDB lineage: Bacteria > Chloroflexota > Dehalococcoidia > GIF9 > UBA5629 > JAFGLP01. The sequence continues at coordinate 425 of JAPLHL010000378.1, read as the reverse complement.
AAGTCAAAAGTCAATAGATTTGGCCATTAAGTTTAATATTTTGGTCATATATAGCTATTTTTATGACCGTTATAATTAGGTAGATGAGCGATTCCGATAGAATTGAATGTGCACGGGGACAGGTCTGAAAGTGCTTCAGGCTTTATTTAAGTCTGAGCTTATGCATCATATTAACTACTTCAATCAATGCGGCGTTATCGGGAGGCAATTCCCAGAGTGAGCGGCCTTCCTGATTAAATTGGCGTAAAGTCTGATTATCTGGAACGGAACCAAGCATTTGTGCTCCTTCCGGCAATGCCCCAATTTTTTCGACTGGAACTCGATTGGCAACCACATAAATCCGGCATGATTTCATCATCCTTGATATTAAGTTCAAAGTTTGTATGCTTTGTCTTGAACCATCAACAACAGTGATTATAGTGTTG
>JAPLHL010000393.1 GCA_026389655.1 Chloroflexota bacterium | reverse complement strand
GACCGGCAGAAGAACCGCCGCGAATTGCTGCAAAAGATGAAGCTGGTGGAAATTAGCGATGACGATAAAATCGACCTGCGTATTAAAGAGCTGAAAAACATAAATCCCGGCATAGTCATTGCCATCAGGGTTGATCTGGATGCCAAAGGACCGGAACGTGCTATCGAACTTGCTAACAAGAAAAATGTGGAAGTGTTACACCTTGTTGCGGATATTAACGGCGACCAGACCGGCGTAAAGACTCCCAGGTTTGTTAAGGACATGGTCCGCCAGGTACATAATGCCCTTGTAGTAAGCGGGATAAGGAATGAAATCACGCTTATCGCAGGTGGAGGGATAGCATTGGCGGAACATATGGCCAAGCAGATTCTCTGCGGGGCCGACCTGGTCACTATCAATCTGCCGTTGTTGGTCGCTCTGGAATGCCGCCTGTGTGCAAACTGCACTCCAGGCGATTCTTGCCCTGCCCGGATCGGGGAAATCGATCAGAAGTACGGTGTCGGGCGCATGGTGAACCTGATCGCTGCATGGCATGACCAGTTGATTGAGATGATGGGCGCCATGGGAATACGTGAAGTGCGGCGCCTGCGTGGGGAGGTTGGCCGGGCATTATTCTTTGAAGAGCTCGAGGAGGCAACCTTTGGTAAACTCTTTGGTTCACGAAAAAATAGTTAACGATAAGCTACCGGAGAATACGCAGAAAACGTTGGTGCCTCAGGCCGAAGTGCCTCGTGTCATCAAGACCGCTCCGCCGCGCTATAAAAATGAGATCGCTAAATATATCATTCGCCGCAATGATGACTGTATTCTTTGCGGGAAATGTGCAAAAGTCTGTCCAAAGGGAGTACATGTGCTTAAGCCCGGTTACAAATACTTCTCAGCGCCGCATCTGAATGTATGTGTAGGGCCTTCATGCAAGGACACGGACCATTATTGTGTGGACCTGTGTCCGCAAAAAGCGCTGCAAATGGTGGAAAATCCCATGATGAAGCAGCTTGGGGATTACCGCTGGACATCCGATATGATACTGGCTACCTGGAAGATGGCGGAAACTGGCGAGCCGCCTTCACCTGAGTATGGATACGAATATGAGTTAGGTAATTCAGGTGGCGGGTTTGACCGTATCAGGTTCAAATTTCCAGAGAAACCGGCGGTGGAATTGAGCGAAGATGAAATAGATACCAGCCTTGAATTGAACCACCGTAATGACGGCCGCCCGCAAATTAAGATCGATGTTCCCTGGTATGGCGGCGGGATGTCATTCGGGTCGGTCAGCAACGTTACCCAGCTATCAAAAGCACGTGCTGCCACTGCATTTAACAGTTTTACCTGCACGGGTGAAGGCGGCTACATGGAACGTTTGAGGCCGTATGACGACCACACGATTACACAGGTTGCTACGGGTTTGTTTGGAGTTCGTGAAGAGACCATACAACGTGTTCGCATAGTCGAGTTTAAATATGCCCAGGGAGCGAAGCCTGGACTGGGTGGCCACCTCCTGGCAGATAAAGTTACCCCTTCCGTCGCGAAAATGCGTGAAACCGTCACGGGGATATCGCTATTCTCGCCCTTCCCCTTCCACAGCGTATATTCCATCGAAGACCATAAGAAACATATGGATTGGATCAAACACATCAACAGGAATACGCTGGTATCGGCTAAGGTGTCGACACCGATAGATGTGGATATGGTAGCTGTGGGGAGTTACTCTGCCGGTGCTCACATTGTACATATGGATGGCGGATATGGCGGCACAGGCGCTGCCCCTGATATTGCGAAGAAAAATATTGCCATGCCGATCGAGTATGCCATCGTGAAAGTTCACGATTTCCTCTGCAAGGAAGGCGTGCGTGACAAAATTACCCTGATAGCAAGCGGCGGACTGAGGAATGCCTGGGACATAGCAAAGGCCATTGCCCTGGGAGCAGACGGAGTAGTAGTTGGCACAGGTGAACTGGTTGCCCTCGGTTGTGTACGTTGCGCACGCTGTGAGAGCGGACGCGGATGTCCCAGGGGTATTGCTACGACGGACGCTGAGCTGCAGGAGCAGATTACTGTGGAATGGGGCTCGCAGAGAATAATAAACCTCTACAGTGCATGGCGCAGAGACCTGGTGGGTATACTCAAAAGACTGGGTATACGCAGCGTCCGCGAACTTAGAGGCCGCAC
>JAPLHL010000101.1 GCA_026389655.1 Chloroflexota bacterium | reverse complement strand
CCAGGTCGCCAAAAGACCCGAATCCTTCGTGCAGCGCGTCATACAGAGCTTCTTCTCCAAAACGGCGCCCGATGAAACTCAACAGCGTAGTTACCGTATCGCGGAAACCCTCATGCATGGAATAGAATTCCCTGTACATTCGCTGTGTCAGTTTCTTTGCCCTTGTCATATCCCCTGAATCAATGGCTTCTTGAATCAGATCAATCGTCTGTTTTCCCAGCTCTTTCAATTCCGCTTCGGTAAAGATTCTATCTGCCATAATAAGCCTCCCTTTGTCAGCCGGAAAATGAAATCGTGTAATTGCCAGCCGATCTATTTAAGCAGGATACCGCCGTCAATAAGAATCGCCGCTCCAACAAGGTAGTCGCTGGCTTGGGATGCCAGGAATACGGCTAGTCCCTTTATGTCCTGAGCAGTTCCCATTCTCCCTATGGGTATCAACTTGCTGGCGCCTTTGCGGGCTTTTTCCAGCAACTCCGGATTAAGGTGGCTCTCAAAATAGCCCGGGCAAATTATATTGACATTGATATTATGCTTTATCAATTCAAGTGCCATAACCTGTGATAGTAGCAGTCCCCCGGCTTTACTGGCACAGTAGTCACCGCTATGAGGAACGGGCCGAAAGGAAGCTCCCGATGTAATATTAATAATCTTCCCGCTGTTATTTATAATCATCTCCTTAGCTACAGCCCTCGAACATAGAAAAATACCTTTGAGGTTGACATTCAGTGTTTGCTCCCACTCGTCATCCGGTATTTCCATGAAGGGTTTGGCTGCACCGGTAATGCCGGCGTTGTTGACCAGAATGTCTATTTTCCCGAATTCCTTTATTGCGGCCGCCACCATATTTTCAACTTCACTTTTATTACTGACGTCGCATTTGACCGGGAGGGTCTTGACTCCTTTTTGCACTCGAATCTCATCGCAGGCCTTTTGGCATTGTTCGAAGTTCCTGGCGCAAACTACTATATCCGAACCAAACTCGGCCAGGCCATCGGCGATACCTCTGCCTATCCCCCAATATCCACCTGTAACTACAGCAACCTTTCCCGATAGATCAAACATTGAATTTATCAAACTGGTGACCTCCCTCGAAGTAATTGTGGATGTTTCATGATATCGTTGTTTCGCCGTCTTTTTCAAATTGCGAAATCACCGAAGCCTCATGTGCTATACTTCTAAAAAAGTAGCAATTCCGTATTTATTCTTGCTGAATCTGTTATAAACCACATTGTGGAATTGTTGTGTAACAGGAGGGCTTAACCGTGTGGGACTCTTCAAAATGTAATCTTTGTGGAGACTGCCTGACCAGGTGCCTTTATGTTGACTATGACAAAAGCAAAGCCGCAGGTGATATTAAGCTTCTCATGGAAGGAAAGCCGGCCGACATCCTGTATAAATGCGTTACGTGCTGCGCCTGCTATGAATACTGTCCGACTGGGGCGGATCCGTTCGACCTCATATTGAAAATGCAGGAACAAACACATGCATTCCCAATCAGCAAGGAGGGAGTCGGCATGTTCGGTCTTGCCCCGACAATACCCTCCAGGGTGACAGAGGGAGATGCTGACAAGCCGGTGCTTTCCTTATGTGTGATGCAATTGCCTGAGGGAGCGGTAGAAGGCCAGATGTTCAAAGGGATGCCGGTCGCAACGGGTGGGGACTTCTTTTGCTACGTTGGTTACATGCATGCCGGCATGGAAAGTCCCCTTGCCCAAAATGCCAAAAAGTTCATTGATAACCTGGCTGCTTTAGGCAGGGAAATTGTTTTCCTGCATGATGACTGCTATGCAATGGTGGATGCTAAGGTAAAAGACTATGGAATAAATGTACCCTTTAAGTATATGCATATACTGGAATATATGCGGAACTACCTGCGTGACAATCAGAGCAAAATTACCAGGCTGAATAAAAAAGTCGCTTACCAGCGTCCCTGCGCATCGAGATTTACTCCCGGCAAAGACGTATTTGTAGACGAGATATTCGAACTTATCGGTGTGCAACGCCCTTCCCGCAAGTACGAAAGGGAAACAGCCCTGTGCTGCACCGGTGCGTTTGTCAGGGTATACCCGCAATTGGCCGCCGAAGTACAGGCCAAAAATGTCGACGATGCAATCCAGGCGGGCGCCGACGCTCTGATAACCCTCTGCCCGATGTGCGACAGGGTGCTCAGGAAGCCAACTGCGGAAAAAAACCTTAAGAAAATATACATAACTGATCTGTGCCGTATGGCCCTTGGAGAAAAAGACTTCCCCGATTAGCCGGTTGCCATGCCACTTTATCAATGTGGTATATTAATGTGTTTCAATAAGCCCATCGTTGATACTGCCGGTAATGCTGAAATCAGATTGAAGATCAAAAACGTTTTCACACTATATAAATAGAGGTGCTTTATGAAAGAGATTGTCGCTGACTTAAAGGCCGAACAGGAGTCTTTAGATGGCCTGCTTGCCACACTGAAAGACGAACAATGGGACCTGCCCACCCCGGCAATACCCTGGACTGTCAAAGACTCGGTGTCGCATATTGCTTATATAGATGATGTTGCTATTGCAACCAGCAAAGGCGACAATTCATATTTCGAACTGGCATTTAAGGTTGGTTTTACGTTTAATGAAGTGGGAGTCGAACAGGGGCGGGCCATGAAACCTTCGCAGGTACTGGCGTGGTGGAGGAAATCACGTGAAGTCATGGACGATGCGTTGGCGAAGTTGGACCCGAAAGCGAGGCTGCCGTGGTTCGCGCTGCCAATGGGAGCCCGTGCCTTTGCTACCGCACGGCTGATGGAGACATGGGCGCATGGTATGGATTGCTATGACGCCGTTAAGGTAAAACCTGTGTACACTGACCGGCTGCGTCATGTTGCCTACCTGGCATGCCAGGCCCGGCCTTATGCCTACCAGGTCCATGGCCTGGGTGTGCCCGAGATCCCTATTCGGGTAGAAGTGACCTTGCCGTCAGGCGCTTTGTGGACCAATGGGCCTGAAGGGGCTGATAATACTATTAAAGGTACCGCGGCTGATTTTTGCCTGGTGGCTGTTCAACGAAGGCATTGGAAAGATACAAAACTCCAGATTTCAGGCAGTGAAGCCCTGCGCTTTATGGAAATTGCCCAGACTTACGCAGGTCCGGCGGGAACAGGCAGACAACCTCTTAAATAATTCAGAAAGTAAGGCCATCCTTTGCTGTTATTAAGCAGGGATGGCCCGGTCATTGCAAGGATCAGTCGATCAACATCAGGCTGAAGATATTGCGGGTTTCGCTCTTTTCTCTCAGGGAAACGATCTGGAAGCCATTATTCCTGGCAGTCTGAAAAACATCTATGCCGCTGGATTCCATGCATGGCCTGGCTTTACCCCCGAAATTGCACGGCAGCCCTTTTGACTTGGCGCATTCCTTGCATAAGTGACACGGGCCTGCCAGGAAGACGAACGCTTTATAATAACCGTCCTTGAATATCTCCCCCTCCAATTCAATCATCCTGTTGAGGAAGTCCTTGCCGATTTTGCTTCTCTCTGGTAAAGCCGGCTGCTCCTGGTGAAAGAGTATCGCGCGATTATAGCAATCCAGTATTTCGCGGGTTTGCTGGTGGGTTGGCGAATCCGGTGGACAGGTATACCTCTCTCCGTAGACGGGGCAACCGTACCTGCACTTCCATCTGACCCATGCCGCTGTGACGACCGTGCTCGGGTGAATTATTTTTGCATCGGTAACGCCGTGCTCTTTCCCGAAGGCGCAGTATTTTTCAAGATCGGTATTATCCATGCAAGATACCTGCCTTGACCATGAAGGTCCATGAGTTTTATTTAGTTGTGAGACTGCTGATATCTGCAATCGGATGATCTACATCCCACATTGGCTCTTCGTTGAGATAAACGTTTTCATTGCCTTTAATTATACTCATGCCGCAGGGGTATCCGAAGACAACGGGGGATCCGTAGGCCTGTTTGCCGGACAGGGTATATTTACCCTGGAACGTTTCTACTGGCCCTTCACGTAACGCAGACATCACCTTGTCAGGGTCAATTGTCCCTGCCATTTGCACACCCTCCAGGTACTGCCCCATAGACACTGCACCCACGCCGAAAGCTCCGGCGTATGGCTCCTTGCCACCATTTTTCAGTTTGAACTCCGCTCTTATCCGGTTAGCCATATCCAGGTATCTGGGCGCTACCTGCACCTTTTTCAGCACCCACGGATAGCAGTAGTCGCCACAAATATTCTGCATGGCTTCCTGACTTCCGGCCAACCCCTTGACAACATTTGTATCCAGAACAGAGGCGTTTTGGATAATAGGCCAATTGTAACCGAGTTCATGCCGCTGCTTGGCCATCAGCCCGACCTCAAGCGGTGTGCCGAAACTAAACAGTACCTGTGCGCCCATCTCAGCCATCTTGGTCAGATATGACGTGTAATTGGTTGTACCTTCAGGATAATAAAGCCGGATGCACTTAACTCCGTATTTTTTTTCAATCGCGTCATCTACAGGTCCATAAATTTTCTCAATCTCAACATTGCCGCCCTTGGTTCCGGTCCAGCAGATCGTCTTGTATTGGGGGAAGGCCTGCATGACAGCCATTGCCTGGTTGATACTCATCTCCACTGCGGGGAACCCGAAAATGGAATAGGGCTCTTTCTCGGCGTTAAATGTACCCATGCTAATAGTAGTGCAGTTTAGGATGACCTTCTCTGCAGTAGTGATAGGCGCCACTGCTGAATATCCGATACCATAGTAGCTTACAATCGCCGAGACCTTGTTATCGTAAACGAGGCTCCGCGTTGCGGAAGCGTCGGCAGGAATGCTGAAAATGGGGCCGTCTGCGAAATATAACTCGATCGTATATTTATCGTCCCCTATTTGCCATCCGCCGTCGCTGTTGATAAGGTCCCTGTAGATCTCCATCACAGGCTTCATTGACATGCCCCATAGGCTGGCCGAGCCAGAGAATGGCATAACGCTGCCGATTTTCAGGACTTTTGGACCTTCCGGCTCCTTGGCTCCCGGTACTGTACAGGAAGCTGTTATAGATATCGCCAGGACTAGTGTGATGAGAATATTAACCAGGTTCCTCTTCATTGTTGCCACCTCAATTAAATCGTGGTTTTATTCTGGATATTGTCCTGATATGATAGTCCATTATATATAATTTTGTATATATTCTTAAACACTTTGACTCTGGCAGGTAATAATATTTAGTAATACTACTTAGTAATTATATTTATAACTATTCTCATAAGTTGACGGCTATCTTATCACTGGCACGCTGTCTATAGTGTCCATCCGTTTAATAGAGCTAAGCTTCAACGAAGCCAGAAAATCCAGGCTGACGGGCCTGTAGTTCACCAGTTCCGGGCAGATGTTGATGGTCTTCCTGTTCCCGTTGATAAAAGCCTCTTACATAGAAATGGTAATGAATAGTGCATCAGAGCCAGGCAGTAAGCCCGGTTATCACTTTATCATATTCAATACACGCGTCTTCGTATTTATCCTCACGCATCAACTTGTCAGCGACTAAGCGCAAAGCAAAAACTATCTGCATGGCATTTAGGGGTCCTTTTTCATTCATCAACTTGCTTTGCAACTCATTAATTTGTGCTACCTTACGTTCAGCCTCAAAAAATGCCTCAGGGAAGCGTGGTAACCTTTCCCTTACCGGTAGCAATTCAGGAAATACGGCATGGGGCTCTATCTGATACCAGTAGGCAACGCTGGCATAGTCGTTTTCAAAATTGTTGGCGTGTCCATGCTCTATGGTCATCTTGATCGACCGCTGGAACTTGATCAAATCATTAATATACCAGCGATACATGGCATTCTTACCTGAGAAAGCAGGACTGCTGATAAGATGGAAGCCGGTGTAAGGCCCAGAGTATTCCGTATTGGGACATGCTCCGCCGCCAAATATTTCCTCTGTGCCAGTACCGGGATACGATGGAGGCCACTTCTCACCATCAATAAAAATCTGGTCATTCCCCTCTCCGTACCATCCGCCAGCTATATTATCAACCTGGAGATGCAATCCCACTATCTGTCCCTTCCCCTTAGCTTCAAGGATGACGTAGTTCTCCGAACCATTCAGGTTGGTACCTGGCCATAGTTGAACATTTTTATATTGACTATCTGTGCTTTTAGTGAGTTTTTCTCTGCGCCACTGAGCATGCAAATAACCGACATTGTCCCATGACATATCTGGACAATGTTCCGAGTCAAGATGATACCAGAAGGCTGTCGCTGGCTCGTCCCCTTCACCGGATGCCTGATACTCAAGCTCTACTCGTGCGCTCTTGGCAAACGGCATCGGTAAATAGCAGTTCAGACCATGAGTATACATGTTACTTGAACCCGGATTAATGACCATCATCAAAGAGTTAACAAAGCGAACCGAACAATTACTAATACAAAAGAAATCCCCAAGAGGCACTTCGACACTGGGGCTTTTCTCATCATCCCACCACACTCGAAGTATAAGCTTGCGGTAGAGCAAACGACTGTGGTTAACCATAGCACAGTAGAAATGCTTGATACAGCCTGGCCCTTTCAACTCGGCTAGAGTATGAGATTCCCCTGGTAGGAGTATCAGGAAGTCGATATTATTACCATTCCTGTCCCAACTTGAAACTCGATAAGTAGTTGCCTCATCTAGAACGTAAAGGGGGCGTTGATAGTTTTCAAACATTTTCAGGTTTCTCCTTATCTCAGAAGTGGTAGGAGGCATCATACATCTCTACTCATCGGCATGAAATACTTGACCTGCTTTCCAGTACTGATGCCATCTCCTCAATTATTCCCACAAGCCCAATAGGCCTATATATCCACCAAATGCAAAATGCTATACATCAGGATCAAGGTCTATGAGTTTTATTTATCAGCGAGTTTCTTGAGATCTACAATCGGATGATCTACATCCCACATTGGTTCTTCGTTGAGATAAACGTATTCATTGCCTTTAATTATACCCATGCAGCAGGGGTACCCGAAGACAACGGGGGATCCGTAGGCGTCTTTGCCTGACAGCGTATATTTGCCTAGGAATGTTTCTACTGTCCCGCCACGCAACACCGACATCACCTTATCAGGATCGACTGTTCCTGCCATTTGCAGACCCTCCAGGTATTGCCCCATAGATCCTGCTCCCAAACCAAAGGCTTCGGCATACGGTTCCTTTCCGCCATTTTTCAGCTTGTACTCCGCTCTTATCCGGTTAGCCATATCAAGGTACCTGGGTGCCACCTGCACCTTTTTCATTATCCACGGATAGCAGTAGTCGCCGCAAATATTCTGCATGGCTTTCTCACTGCCGGTCAATCCCCTGATAGTATCTTTATCCAAAACGGCGGAGGCCTGTGCAATGGGCCAATTGTAACCCAGCTCGGTCCGCTGCTTGGCCATCAGTCCTACCTGGACCGGTGAATCAAAACTAAACAGGATCTGAGCGCCCATATCAGCCATCTTGGTCAGATATGACGTGAAATTAGTTGTGCCTTCTGTATAGTAACACCGGATGCTCCTCACGCCGTATTTTTCTAATATCGCTTCATCTACTGGCCCGTAGATTTTCTCAATCTGAACATTACCGCCCATGGGGCCGGTCCAGCATAGCGTCTTATACTGAGGGAAGGCGTGCATGACAGACATTGCCTGGTTGATGCACATTTCCACTGCAGGATAGCCGAAGATAGTATACGGCTCCCTCTCGGCATTATATGTGCCCATGCTAATAGTGGTGCTGTCAAGGATGACCTTTTCTGGTGTAGTTATAGGTGCCACGGCTGAATACCCAATATCAAAATAGCTTACAACCGCCGACACATTTTTATCGTAGACAAGGCTCCGCGTAGCGGCAGCATCGCCAGGAATGTTTAAAATGGGGCCGTCAGCAAAATACAGCTCGATCGCATATTTGTCGTCCCCAACCTGCCATCCGCCATCGCTGTTGATAAGGTCCCGGTATATCTCCATAACAGACTTAAACGACTCACCCCACATGCTGCCCCAGCCAGAGAATGGCATAACGCTGCCGATTTTCAGGATTTTTGGAGCTGCTGGCTCCTTGGCTACGGGTGCTGCGCAGGACGCGATCATAACAATCGCAAAGACAATCGTAATGAAAACATTAACTAAGTTCTTCTTCATCTCTTACCCCTCAAAAACCTAATTATATTCAAGATACTGTCCCGTTATCATAGTCCATTTCATACAAATTTGCATATGTTCTTATTCGCTTTAACTCTGGCAGATAACACTACTTGGTATTTATATGAAAGGCTATTAATTATTAGTTAAGGGCTATCTCATTACCGGCACGCTGTCTATAGTGTCCATCCTTTTGATGGAGCTAAGCTTCAACGAAGCCAGAAAATCCA
>JAPLHL010000195.1 GCA_026389655.1 Chloroflexota bacterium | reverse complement strand
CCTGTCGAGCTAAATAAAGTCAAGAATATCATCGCCGTTATGTGTGGCAAGGGCGGGGTAGGGACATCACTGGTAGCGGGCCTGACCGCCATCCTGTTAAATAAGCAGGGTTATGATGTGGGTATACTGGACGCGGATATCACGGGACCGAGCATACCCAAGATGTTCGGAATCACGGCAAGCCCGGGTGGCAGTGAAAGCGGGATACTGCCGGTACGGTCAGCCAACGGCATTGAGATAATCTCCATCAACCTGTTCCTTCCCAGCGCAGAAGAAGCGGTCATATGGCGGGGACCACTGGTGGGAAAAGCGATCACGCAGTTCTGGGAGGACGTACTCTGGGGCACACTGGACTTCCTGATAGTTGACCTGCCGCCGGGAACGTCCGACGCCCCTTTGACAGCACTCCAGGCGCTGCCGGTCAACGGCGTTATCGTAGTATTTACGCCCCAGGACCTGAGCGCTATGATCGTCAAGAAAGCGGTTAAAATGGCACAACAACTGGATAAAAAGGTCGTCGGCGTAGTGGAAAATATGAGCTATCTATACGTGCCTGAACTGAAGAAAAAAATCGAGCTATTTGGTAAAAGCAGGGGAGAGGAGATGTCACAGGCGGCGGGCGCCCCGCTGCTTGCCAGGATACCAATCGATCCGAAACTGGCTGCACTCTGCGATGAAGGCCTGATTGAGCGATATGATGCTGAGATTCTTAAATCCTATAGCGACGCCCTTTTAAAGGCGCTGCCTGCAGGCCATAAACAGAAATAATCGTAATGAATGAACACCTGGATAAGATAGACGAGTTTATTTTAGGCAACTCGAAGGCGGATTACCCTGCCGTATACCGGGACCATGCATTACATCCCAGGAATGCCGGCAACATGGAGGGGGCAAACGGTTTCGCCGCCATTTCCGCCTATGACGGCAGCGCCATGGAAATCTGGCTGCGAGTAGATAACGACATTATTGCAGATGCATCTTTCTGGACCGAGGGCTGCGGCTCAACCATTGCATGCGGCAGCATTACGACAGAAATAGTAAAAGGCAAGAACCTGGGCGAGGCATTCGAAATGGAGCCCGAAGAAATCGATGCTGCCCTGGGCGGTTTACCGGGGGAAGGATGCACCTGCGCGAAACTGGCAGTAGATGCATTAAAAGCCGCCCTCAGGGATTACCTTGCATATAAGAATGAGCCATGGAAGCGCAAATATAACCGTCCGGAATCTTCCCGGTAATACTCCGGTGTATTTGCCTTCCGCTATTCCGGGCGGACCATATATTGCCGGCAGCGGTATACGCAGGCTACCGCCTCAATCCCCGGTTCCACAAGCAGAAAAACAGGTACCGAACGCTCATCAGGGGTTGCATTCCTTGATTTTAGACGCCTTAAACCGTATACTTCTTAAGCGGTTTCAGTAAGCAAAACTACCTCTGGTATTTATATTGCTTTTCTGAGAATTCTCCGGAGGCTGTTATGGCTTACAACCCATTTGAAAAAGAAGAAGAGCCCGAAGGTTCAATGGACCTGGAAATG
>JAPLHL010000508.1 GCA_026389655.1 Chloroflexota bacterium | reverse complement strand
GATGAATGCCGTGGATTCTGTGATGACTAAGAAGGTTGACAGCGCCTTCGCCCTCGTCAGGCCGCCGGGACACCATGCCGTACGCATGCACCAGATGGGCTTTTGCCTGTTCAATAATGTCTCCATCGCCGCCAGGTTCGCATTGAAGAATTACGATATCAAGCGCGTCCTGATCGTAGATTATGATGTTCACCACGGCAATGGCACACAGGAGGCGTTTTACTCCGATTCCCAGGTCATGTATTTCTCCACGCATGAATATCCATGGTACCCCTTCACCGGCAGCGCCGAGGAGACGGGCCGGGGTCAGGGAGAAGGATATAACGTAAATATCCCGCTGGAAGCCGACCTGGGTGATAAAGAATACCTGCAGGTGTTTAACGAGATTTTGACGCCATTGGCAATGCGTTACAAGCCGGACCTGATACTGGTGTCGGCGGGCTACGATGCCCACTGGCAGGATACGATTTCGAACATGAACGTCACTACGATGGGATTCGCCAGGATGGCAAAGACTTTAAAGGCATTATCCGATGAACTCTGTCCCAACCGGCTGGTTTTTACACTCGAAGGTGGATATAACCGGTTGGCGCTTGCATACTCAGTTGCAGCTACCTTTGAACTTTTACTTGGCCACCAGGAAGTCGCTGACCCCCTGGGTGCGCCGCCGATGGCATACTCCCCCAGGGACTTCGACGGCTTCATCAAGACAATCCGCAACATTCATAAATTGAAGGATAACTAAAAAATATGCGGGGCAAATGCCCCGCATATTTATATTTAGCGATTCCGCTGTGTAATTATACTGATGGGAAATCCCTGATCAGCCTTCCTTGCTTCCAATACCGAGAAGCAGGATAACTGCCACGCCGAGGATCATTCCGGCAATTCCCATAAATGTAGCCAGCGGCACCATTATCAGCGCCCATATTCCAATAAATGTATTTCTATCCATATTTCCCCCTTATTTCGCGGCTTCCGGTGATGTCTTCATACCCCTGTCCCAGAGCACCAGTAACGGGCCAGCCACGAAAATTGAGTCGTAAATACCGACCACAACGCCGATAAGCAGCGCCATGATGAACTGCTGTATCGTCACGCCACCGAACAGGTAAATGGCCAGACAGGTCAGGATAACGGTAAGGCTGGTGTTGATACAGCGGGCAATGGTCTCGAGAATGCTGGAATTTACCGTTACTGCAAAGTCCTTGCTGACGCCTTTGCGCACATTCTCCCTGATGCGGTCATAGACCACGCAGGTATTGTTGATACTGTAACCTACTATGGTCAACATAGCCACGATGAACATCGAGTCCACCTGGTATCCGATGGCCCAACCGAGTATGGAAAAGACGCCCATGACAATTAACACGTCATGCAATAATGCGATGACTGCTGAAAGGCCCCACTTGAACGGGCTGGGCATCTTGCGGAACGCAAAGGCGATGTAAAGGATCATAAAGAGAGAGGCTATGCCAACAGCGATAGCCGCGTTGCGCGCTACCTCGCTGGCAACCAGAGGCGATACCGTTTGGAAGTCCCGGATTGCCACATCAGCATTCAGGCCTTTCTTCAACCCGTCCATCAGCGCAGTTTTCTGATCCGTATCAATCTCCTTGGTAAGTACCAGGTAATCTCCCGTGCTGGTTTTCTGAATAGTTGCGTCTCCATAGCCCAATTGCCCCATCTGGTCACGCAATACAGACTGCTCAACAGCCGGTGTGAAATTAAGGGTCATGATCGTGCCGCTGCTGAAATCCACGCCCAGCCTGAAACCAAAGGCAATCATGGAAATTATGCCCGGTACGAGCAGGAAAATCGATATGAGGAAAAACCAGTTCCGTTTATTTACTATGTCTATCATGCTTTAACTCCGTAGAACCAGGAATTTTTCACCACCCTTACGATCAACTGTAAGAAAACCCTGCTGACCGTGATTGCCGTGAACATGCTCAAGGCCACACCGATAAATAGTGTCAGGGCAAAACCCTTGACCAGGAAGGCGCCGAAAGTGTCGCCGAACCAGTAGAGCACGATACAAGCAATAAAAGTGGTCACGTTGCTGTCACGAATGGCAAGCCAGGCACGGTCAAAGCCCGCGTCCACAGCGGCGCCAAGTGTGCGGCCCGCCCGCAACTCTTCTTTCATACGCTCGAAAATGAGTATGTTGGCATCCACCGCCATACCCACCGATACAACACCTGCTGCAATACCCGCCAATGTAATTGTAACCGGTACGAGCTTAAAGATGGCTGCCAGGAAAATGCCATAAAAGATAAGCGCCAGGGTGGCAATAACACCGGACATCCGGTAGTAGAGAACCATGAAAAGGACAACCAGTATAAGGCCGATGGCGCCCGCCACCACGCTCTTCTTCAGCGAGTCAGCACCCAGCGTGGCATCTACCGTCTGTTCCTGTATTACAGTCAAAGGCACATCCAATGAACCTGAGTTAAGCTGAATCGATAGGTTCTTGGCCTCTGCCAGTTCAACCCCGGTGATGACACCGTTGCTCTTGATAACAGCCTGTACTGTCGGGGCCGAAATGAGCTGATTATCGAGGAATATGCCGAGCGGTTTTTGCAGGTTACGTTTGGTGACCTGCTCGAAAAGGACGGCTCCCTCATCATTAAACTCGAAAGCAACTTCCGGCTCATTAGTACCGGTTTTTAGAACAACCTTTGAATTGGGTTTCAGGTATTTACCGGTCAGGTCCTTTTGATTGCCGTCGGTTCCGGTTGCTTTAGCGATTGTCCAGATATAATCGGTCTTATCCTCATTCATCTTCGGCTGGCCGCTGGCATCAAGGGTTTCTTCCTTGAACTCCAGCAAGGCCACCTGGCCGATCAGCTTTTTAGCTTCATCTACATTCTTTTCACCTGGAAGCTGTACCAGGATGCGGTTTTCGCCCTGCCTCTGGATGATAGGTTCCTTAACTCCAAAAGCATTGGCACGCCGCTCAATTTTGCCGAGGACGCTTGTCATGACCTGGTCGACTGTCTGGGACGGGTCCATCTTGGACAGGTCCGCCTCATAGACCAGGTAAGCGCCTCCCTTAAGGTCCAGGCCCATGGTAAGACCTTTGCGCCCGAACCTGTCGCCATCCAGCGGAACTACGGCCCAAAGGCTAAATCCAAAAAGGGCCAGGATGATCACCAGTAGCCAGATATTACTTGTTTTCAATTATCTATTCTCCCTCCCGAGTATCAGTTAATCACAATCGGTTGCTGTTTTATCAGGCAGCACAGCAAGCGCCCCTGCCAAAATCATTTCTTACGTATTGCAGCGCTTCCTCCCTGGTGTGTATTTCTCCTGCTGCCTGCGCTTCCCTGACCAGTTCCAACAGCCGGCCAATATCTTTGCCCGGGGCCAGCTTGAACTCCTGCATCAGGTCATTCCCTGTTATGAGCCGCAGGGGCATTATCTCACTTTCCTGCTTTTTATGAACATCCATTATATACTGGATGTGCTCAATATGCATATGCCACTCGTCAATATCCAGCCTCGGCCCGCCGACAGCCAGGTAATCGGCCAGCGCCACGAATATCACATCAATACCCGCACCCTCAGTGTCCCTGAAATAGCGGTAGATGGCCCGGTGCGTGGCAAAGCCTTCATTGGACATCTGCGCCGGGTGAAGGTGATGATAAACGAGCATTTCAATATAGCGTATTTCCCTGCCGCTGAACCTCAAGCGTTCGAGGATAGACACAGCTAAAGACGCCCCCTCCTTGGTATGACCAAGGAACCTGATCCTTCCATTTTCATCCTGTGTTTTGGTCCCGGGTTTGGATATGTCATGAAGCAAAGCGCCTATTTTGATGAGCGTGCTCCTGGTAACGCCGCCGCCGATTTCTTCTTTAAAATGTTGATCGATCTCGTCCGACCAGGGGACAAATGCCCGCAGTTCTCCCCTGCCATATACCCAGTCACTTTCCCTTAACAAGAACTCTATGGCTGCGACGGACTCGATTGAGTGGTCGAACACGTCCCAATAATGTTCCCCGGGCTGTTTTACTCCCTTCATCTCACCGATCTCGGGTATTATCCGGCAAAGAAGTCCCAGATCATCAAGATGGCGGAGTGCATTGCTTGCATAGGGAAGCGCCAGTATTTTAAGCAATTCCTCTCTGATTTTCTCGCTGGGTACGCTGGTCACAAGGCCGCTGTTGAGACGTATAGATTGCTCCGTTACCGGTTCGATCTCAAGATTAAGTTCCCTGGCCAACCGCTCAGCCCGCATCAGCCTGGACGGGTCGGCATCAAAAATCCTGTCGCTGACCTGCCTGAGCAGTCCTTTCTTTAAATCATCATCCCCGCCTGCCGGATCAAGCAACTTAACGTCGCCTGCCACAAAAGCCGCCAGGTCGAGGGCCATAGCATTCACAGTGAAATCTCTGCGCAGTAGATCATGCTCAATATCGTCCCCATAGGAGGTTATGTCAATATGCCAGGGTTGCGACTCGCCGGCAACCACTACACGTCCCACCTTATTTTCTTCGTCGAGCATGACATACCGGCCATCGACGAGTTCTGCAGCTTCCTGCGCAACCGCAAGAGAATCCCCGCTGACCGCAATATCAAGGTCAGTGGTAGGCCGCCCGACCAGCCAATCGCGCACAAAACCGCCTACGAGGTAGGCTTTATATTCCGGATAAGTACAGATAGGGAAAAGCTTGGTGAGTATTCCCATCAAGTCCTGGTTGATTTCGAACACAAGCAAGAATTATAGTACCACCCCGAATACTTGTAAAGTAAACGATCCCCTTCTTTTTATACTGCGATCCAGAGCGTCCCAACGTGATATTTCCTTATTATGATATTCGCTGCCGATTTCATACAAGGTTGTACCCCTCTGCCGACAGCTTTGGAAACCTTGCTGCTGTGTTATAATTTAGCCGTCATGCAGTATAAACGTATAGTCATCAAGCTGGGCACCAACCTGCTGACCGGTGGCGGCAACAAGCTGGACATGAAGATTATGTCAGACCTGGCCAGGCAAGTTGCCGAGCTGCACGGCCTGGGGCATGAGATAATCCTGGTCTCATCCGGCGCGGTTGCGGCAGGCCGTCAGAAGCTGGGTATTGATAACAAGATGAAGGACATCCCCTTCAAACAGGTCATGGCATCCGTCGGGCAGAACCAACTTATGCATATTTATGACGAACTATTCGCTAAATACCGCATAACCGTGGCCCAGGCGCTGCTGACGAAGTCCGACCTGGCCGACCGCTCTCAGTATCTAAACGCCCGTAACACGCTGCTGGCACTGATCGACCTGCGGGTGATCTGCATTGTGAACGAGAACGACGTAGTCTGCATCGACGAACTGGGAGAGCTTAAGTTCGGCGATAATGACAACCTGTCTGCAATGGTGGCCAACCTGGTTGATGCAGACCTGCTGATATTGTTGTCCGACGTGAAGGGGCTGTATTCAGCAAATCCCCAGCAGGATAAAAAAGCCAGGCTGATACCTGTTGTTGAGAAAATAGACGAGAAGATCGAGGAGATGGCCGGCGGCGCCGGCAGCTCTCGCGGTACGGGAGGAATGGCAACCAAGATTGAGGCGGCACGGCTGGCAACTTCCTCCGGCGTTCCCGTTATCATCGCAGAAGGATCTGAGCCCAATGTTATCGTGAAAGCTGCCGACGGTAAAAAAGTGGGCACATTTTTCGTAGCCCGGGAAAGTAAAATTGAGAGCAGGCAGCGCTGGTTGCTGTCGGGGCTGTGCTGCATGGGCAAGCTTACCATCGATAAGGGCGCAGCAACAGCATTACGCAAGCAGAACACGAGCCTGCTGCCCGCAGGCATAACCGGAGTTGAAGGCAATTTCAACCGCGGCGATGTAATCGATATTCACGATAGCACCGGGAAACGGATCGGCAGCGGGATCACTAACTACAGCTCGGACGACCTGAACAAGATAAAGGGAGTAAAATCCGCCGGTATCGCAGATATATTGGGCTACGAATACGGCGACGAGGCAGTCCACCGGGACAACCTGGTCCTGGTTTAAATCCGGGCACTGATTAAGGGGGGTACCTATGCAGGCATCATTTAATGAACTCGAAGAAAAAGCCAAACTGGCAAAAATAGCATCTAAAAAGCTTGCTTTCGTCCCGACCAGCACTAAGAATGAAGCGCTGCTGGCTATTGCACAGGCATTGCTCGATAAGGAGGACCAGGTCCTCCATAACAATGATAAGGACTATAAGGAAGCTGAGGCCTCAGGTATGGGAGAAGCCATGCTCGACCGCCTCATGCTTAATTCCAAAAGGCTGAAGGGCATATCCGACGATGTAAAAGTTGTTGCGGCCCTGCCGGACCCTGTAGGCGAAATCATGGAGGAGCGGACATTGCCCAATGGCTTGCTGTTGAGCAAGCGGCGCGTGCCGCTTGGCGTAATCGCAGCTATCTATGAAAGCAGGCCGAACGTGACCGTAGATATTTCGGTTCTTTGCCTGAAATCCGGGAACGCCTCCATACTGCGCGGCGGAAAGGAATCCAGCCGCTCCAACCTGGCGCTCGCCAGCATAGTGCAGGAGGCCGCCTATAAAGCAGGTATTCCCCGCGGCTCGGTGCAATTTATCGAATCGCCCGACCGCGGCCTGGTAGACCATATGCTCAAGATGAAAGACTACATAGACCTGGTCATACCCCGCGGGGGAGCGTCACTGATCAAGTTCGTTAAGGAGAACGCTTCAATGGCAGTAGTGGCCGGGGGCATAGGAGTCTGCCATATGTACGCAGATAAAACAGCCAACCTGGATAAGGCGGTGGCCATTGCCTATAACGCCAAGGTGCAAAGACCGACAGTCTGTAATGCGCTGGACTGCATCCTCGTACATAAAGATATTGCAACCGAATTTCTGCCCCGCATGGCAAAGGAGCTTGCCAGGGCAGATGTGGAGATGCATTGCGACCACCGGTCTCTCAATATCCTAAAATCCATCGAAGGGCTTAAGGTGCATCCGGCCGTCCAGGACGACTGGGGCAAGGAGTTCCTGGCCCTGGTAGCCGCAATCAAAGTGGTTGATTCGCTGGAAGAGGCCCTTGAGCATATCGATACCTACGGGTCCGGCCACTCCGAAGCAATCATCAGCGAGGATAGAGCTTCGATCGATAGGTTCTTAAATGAGGTCGACGCCGCCTGCGTGTATGCCAACGCCAGCACCCGGTTCACGGACGGGGCGCAGTTCGGCATGGGCGCAGAGATCGGGATAAGCACTCAGAAATTCCACGCACGCGGCCCCATGGCATTGCGAGAAATCAGCAGTTACAAGTGGTGCATCAGGGGAAACGGGCAGGTCAGGCCTTAGTCGGCAGGAATTACCTCAAGCGTAAGCGATTTGACCGTCTTTCCATTCTTGTTGACAGCCGTCAGTGTATAGGTCGTAGTTTTCAGCGGATATACGATCTTTTGTCCCGAGGCTTTGCAAACAGAGGGAACCCCGCTCCCATCATCCATGCTCACCTCAGTGGCACGCGACGTATTCCATTCCAGGCGTGCCCCCTTGCCCAAATGCATTTGTGGAGATGAAACATCAAAGTATATTCCAGGAGGCAGGTTCTCATCTATCACCATGACCGTAGCATTGTCGGTCACCTTTCCGTACTTGTTGCTGGCAGTGAGAGTGTATACGTATTTTGCTAACGTGGTTTTCCCGGTCAAAGGGAATACGAACTGCCGGCTGCCGTCAGCTTCAACTGCACCGAGGCTGCTGCCGACAGGTTCAATCGCACCCAGGCTATTGTAAATGGTTACATTGTCGGCCTGCCTGACCTTCCAGCTCAGCGTAACATTTTCACCCGAAAGAGCTTCGTACGAGTCGAATTTGAATACATCCACCCTGGGCATTCGCTCCTGTATCTGCTTCTCCATCTCATCCCCGATGCCCTTTGCGATTTTTCCGCTTAGTGTTGTTGGTCTTGTGTTGCATGCGAACGTAGCTACAACACCCAGTAATAGCCCTGCAACCAGGGTAAGCAAAATAAGATGATTGAGGACCTTCATCTTTACCTCCATTGCCCTGACCTTCTCTTACGGGATTAACGGTTAACAGGATAAAGTATCATGCCGCGCCGGTCAATAACGTCAGGCCTGCTTAAAACCGGACAGCGCTTTCTTCTGCTCTTCAAAAAGCTGTTTAATACCTTTATCGGCAAGCGCGATAAGAGCATCGATAGCGTCTTTGGAAAAGGGCTTACCCTCTGCCGTGCCCTGCAGCTCTACAAATTCGCCTTTATCAGTCATGACAACATTGAAATCAACTGCAGCGCGTGAGTCCTCTTCGTAGCACAGGTCCAGCATTTTCAGCCGGTCCACTACTCCCACACTGATAGCAGCGACAGCGCATTTAATCGGGACAGTCTTATACATGCCCATTTTTTTCAGTTTATTGAGCGCTACGTAAAGTGCCACGTAGGCCCCGGTAATGCTGGCCGTGCGTGTACCGCCGTCGGCCTGAAGCACATCGCAGTCTATGGTGAAAGTCCGTTCTCCCAGTGAATTCATATCGATAGCGGCACGCAGGCTCCTGCCGATCAATCTCTGTATTTCCTGGGAACGTCCTGCCTGTTTATCAGGATTGCGGGACGTGCGGGTATGGGTGGCCCGCGGCAACATTGCATACTCGGCGGTCACCCAGCCTGTACCCTGCCCTTTCAGGAAAGGGGGCACGCGGTCTTCCACGCTGACTGCACACAGCACCCGCGTATTGCCCATTTCTATCAGGGCCGACCCCTCGGGGTAGTCCTGGTATCCCAGAGTTATCTTCACCGGCCTCAGGTCATCATTTGCTCGTCCGTCTACTCTCGCCATCTCATTTCCTTATATTTAGATTCAGGCGAAAGTATAACATCAAAGCAAGAGGAAATACCAAGCTGCAAATACCTCCCAATTCAATCGGGACCTGCGGCTCCTCGTAATTGAACAAAGGGCGCACCTGAAGGAACGCCCCTACGACAATAACCGTAGAGCATCATAGGGTGCGGGTTTTTAAACCCGCCCTTTTGGCATTTGGATTTTTATATGTGGGGTGTTATCCTGTGAAACACCATGCCTGTTGATGTGAATATCTGGATCCTGGCCGGGACGGGCTTTACAGCGGGTTTGCTGGGTTCCATGCTCGGCGTTGGGGGCGGATTTCTGATAGTCCCCATACTAACGCTTGCGCTTGGAATTCCCATCCAATATGCCATCGGCAGCAGCCTTGTATCCATAGTGATAAATGCCTGCACCGCCACCGGCGTCTACATAAGCAAACACATGACCAATCTCAAGCTGGGGCTGCTGCTGGCATGCACACTCGTGCCGGGAGCAGTAGCCGGGGCATTCCTGGGTGCGAAGCTTTCCAGCACAGTACTGACTATCATTTTCGGCATCCTGATGCTCTATGTTGCCTATTCCATGGTCCCTAAAAAGCAGCACAAGCTGACCGAAGACCAGATCGAAGCGAAAAAATTGGTGTCCGAGAAGTCGCACGCCCGGCATGCCTGGCTGGACGACTCTTATTTCGACCCGGCTGTAAACGAAGAGATCAGCTACCAGGTGCATCGTCCTGCGATTGGCATGGTTACGGGGTTCTTCGGGGGAATGATCTCCAGTATGCTCGGCGTAGGAGGCGGCATAATCAATGTCCCTGTGATGAACCAGCTCATGAAAGTCCCGGTTAAAGCCACTATCGCAACCAGCAGCCTGCTACTGTGCTTTACGACCATGACGGGTTCGCTCATCTATGCTTACAACGGATACGTCCTGCCCTATCTGATTGCCCCGCTTTGCATCAGTGTATACATCGGCGCCATGCTGGGAGCAACAATCGCGCACCGGGTCCATGGTAAGGTACTGACGACGGTCTTTGCCATTTTCCTCATACTTACTGCGGGGCTTATGATCCTGCGTGCCTTGAATGTAATGGGCGGTTGAAAATGAATAGCCAGATTGACGAAAAACACGAGAAACTGCACACGCTGAACCGGCGTGTCGGGCTATTCCTGCGTGCCGGGACAATCGTCAGCCTGCTGCTGTTCCTGGCAGGCCTGATCATTTTTATTGTGAGCGGCACGCCCCACATGGTGGCCCTTACCCCGGCTTCTGCTATTATCCATGACCTCCTGCTGCTCAACCCGGCAGCGCTTGTTACTTCGGGCCTGATTATCATCCTGCTCATGCCGCTGGTCATCCTGATTACTTCGCTGGTACATTTCATAGTGACACGTGAGACCAGGCCGGTAGTTGTCTGCATCGTGCTCCTGGTAATGCTGGCGGCCAGCTACGTTTTGGTATTGAAATGAATTGATAATTGATATGACCTGTGTTATGATTCACTCTAGATGTCATCTCTGACTGAACTGAATGCAGAAATAGAAAGCTGCAGAATTTGCGAGTTAGCCAAGCACCGTACCAAGGTAGTGCCGGGCGATGGTCCCGAAAACGCCAAACTCCTATTCATAGGCGAAGCCCCCGGATGGAATGAAGACCAATCGGGCAAGCCCTTCGTCGGCGCCGCCGGCCAATACCTCGACCAACTCATCGGACTGATCGGCTACAAACGCAGCCAGGTCTATATCTGCAATGTAATCAAGTGCCGCCCACCCGAGAACCGCGACCCCATGCCAGGCGAGATACTGGCGTGCAGCAAATGGCTTGAGCGCCAGCTCGACCTGATTAAACCCAGGGTGATCGTAACGCTCGGCAGGTACTCAATGTCCAAATATTTCCCCGGCGAGAGCATCAGCAAGGTTCACGGCCGGGCCAAACGCATAGGTAATGTTATTTACTTTGCCATGTACCACCCGGCAGCGGCGCTGCACCAGGGCAACCTGCGAAAGGTCATTGAAGCTGACATGCTCAAGCTTCCCGCCGTGCTGGCGGAAGCAGGCAAAATGGAGGAAGAAAAAGACAGACCCTCGCAGCTCAATCTTTTCTAGAATAAAATGACCCGTCACAAATTAAGAATAATTCCACTCGGTGGCCTCGGAGAGATCGGCAAGAACATGACGGCCATCGAGTACGGCGATGAAATCCTTATCATAGACGCCGGCATGATGTTCCCCGAGGACGACATGCTCGGAGTCGACCTGCTCATCCCGGACATCACTTACCTGCTGGAACATAAAGCCAAGGTCAAGGGCATTGTCATCACGCACGGCCATGAAGACCATATCGGGGCGTTGCCTTACATCCTGCCGCAGCTCGACCTTCCCATTTATGCTACCAAGCTTACGCAGGGATTGATCTCGGTCAAGTTGAAGGAACACCGCTCGCTGATCAAGACCCGGCTCAAGCTGATTACGCCGGGAATTAAATTCCAGGTGGGCAGTTTCAAGGTGGAAGCCTTCCCCGTCTGCCACAGCATCCCTGATGCCGTAGGACTGATCATCTACACACCGCTGGGCGCCATAGTAAGCAGCGGAGATTTTAAGATAGATTACACACCGATCGACGGCCGTCCTACCGATCTTTCCAAGCTGGCCAAGCTCGGCAACGAGGGCGTGCTTCTACTGATGGCCGATTCCACCTACAGCGAGCGTGAAGGCTATACGCCCACAGAAAGGATCGTAGGACACAGGCTCGATCAGATCATAAGCGAGGCGCCGGGGCGCGTAATAATAGCGACCTTTTCCTCACTCATATCACGCATCCAGATGGTCATAGATGCGGCATCCAATCACGACCGCCATGTCTTCATCGTGGGCCGCAGCATGAAGGACACCGTTAAGATGGCCATGGAGCTGGGTTATCTAAAAGCCCCAGCTGGAATATTATGTAATATTGAAGACCTTAAAAAGTACAGCCACGACCAGATTGTGCTAATCACCACCGGCAGCCAGGGTGAACCTACCTCAGCGCTGGTGCGCATCGCCAACCGCGACCATCCCGAAATACGCATCATGCATAAGGACACGGTAGTACTTTCAGCCACGCCCATACCCGGTAATGAGGCGCTCGTTAACCGCACCATCGATAACCTGTTCCGCCAGGGCGCCAACGTCATCTACGGCGAGCGTTCCAACGTTCATGTGCACGGCCACGGCAGCCAGGAAGAGCTTAAGATGCTCCTCAACCTGGTCAAGCCAAAATTCTTTGCCCCGATACACGGTGAGTACCGCCACCTGGTGATACATGCCGGGCTGGCCAGGAGCGTGGGGATACCTGACAGCAATATCTTTGTCATGGACAATGGGAACATCCTCGAGATCGACGGCGAGAAAGCCCGCATCGCCGGCAAGCTGCCTTACGGCAACGTCTACGTTGACGGGCTGGTGCTGGGACGGCACGCCCACGTGATCCTGCGCGACCGCAAGGCACTG
>JAPLHL010000061.1 GCA_026389655.1 Chloroflexota bacterium | reverse complement strand
AAAACTACATCGGGAAATAAATTCTGCGGTATATTCTTCACAGGAATTCAGGCGGCGCTTCAAAGAGGGGGACCACTTCATAAGATCCTTAATGGATGATGCTAAAATATTCGTAATAGGAAACAAGTATGAGCTTGAAAGACTGGTTAAATGACGGATGGGTCAAGCCTCATAGGTCTTCAGCACAAGAGATTAATAATCTGCTGGGGATCGCCGACCGGGATATCATTCAAAGCAAGTTGCCTGGCCTTGATAATGATACCCGCCTTACCATAGCCTATAATGCAGCCCTTCAGTGCTGTGCGGCGGCGCTGGCGGCCGAAGGATACAGGATAAGCCGCGAAGCACACCATTTCCGCCTTATCCAGTCATTGAGATTTACATTGAATTTGGATAGTACGGTTATTGAATTGCTGGACAGTTTTCGCAAGAAACGCAATATCAGTGATTATGAGCGTGCTGGCACGGTATCAGAACAAGAAGCTGCTGAAATGCTGGAACTGGCGAAAAAACTTCGGAATGAAGTGGCAGAGTGGCTGCGCAATAAACATGCCGGACTGATCGCCTGACGTTCAGATAAAATAGGAGCCAATAGTAAATCCCGAAATTGATAGAGCGCGGTTAAGAGATGGACCTTTATACAATAGGCCACAGCAACCATACGCCGGAAAAGTTCATCAAATTGCTTCAGGACAACCTGATCAAGTGCCTTGTTGATATCCGAAGCAAACCCTACAGCCGGTGGGTCCCCTTTGCCAACCGTGAGAACCTGGAGAAGCTTCTCGCCCCGTTAGAAATCCAATATCTTTACCTGGGCAACCTGCTGGGTGGCCTCGTCCCTGATCTGAAGAGCACAAAGAAAGCAAACAGATTAGTAGCCTATGATCGCATCCGGCAAGAGGACTATTTTACCGGGGGGACTGACAGTCTGATCGAGGAGATAAAGAAACACCGCACCTGTATTCTCTGTGCGGAAGAGGATCCTTCTTCCTGTCACCGCCGCCTGCTTGTAGGAACGAATATGGCCGCCCGGGGCGTACAAATTCTGCATATACGCGGCGACGGCCGTGTTCAGCCGGAAGAAGAGCTCTGGAAAGAGGAACATAAAATAGACCGGGGACAAGGATCGTTCCTTGTGTAACCGGGCTCGCTCTTATTCTAATATCAGGTGATTGCTTTGATTATCTTTGACATGAACTTCTCATTGATGTAACTTAAGCTTCGTATTAATATACCGGACGACAGGTGGAGGAGATGGACCTATGAACAAGCTTGCAGCGACTTTTCACAGCATACGGCTGGCCGGCATCCCAAACGTACTGAAGGCCATTGCTTATACCCGCCTGCGGGACAAGCTGGATGCCAGGTTCGTTCCGCCCAAAGCCCCATCAGAACCGCAGACCATCGGTAGACTGGTATCCGCTGCCACCATACCCGGCGGGGCGAGATTTGAGTTCGAATTCTCCGTCCTGACGGCCCGCTTCCTGGCAGCTGATTTCCTGTTCCTGGCATGGGACAAGGCAGAAATGACCCCATCCTACGCCGTGGAGAAGCAAGACTGGCCCATCCTCACCCCCATGCTGGACCGCACAGACGACGGCTGGTTTTTACAGAGCAGTGCCCTCAAACTATCCGTCTCGAATGACGGATTCCTCTTGTTCTACGATGCTGCCGGGCAACTGGTGCGCCGTGAGGAGCCGCCCCTTAAATACGGCCATGCATGGCAACACAAAGCCACCCTTCCCCCCGAGGCCTGTATCTACGGGCTGGGTGAGCGTGCAGCCGGACTGGACCTGCGGCCGGGCAAATACCGCTGCTGGAACAAGGACCCGGGAGGGGGTTACGGCACGGGAGTTGACCCGATGTATATCACCATGCCCGTTTACCTGTGCATCCAGGAGGGTGGCAGCTACCTGGCTTTCTACGATAATACCTTCGATGGTACGGTCACGCTGAACGATCATGCCGAAGTGCGTTTTGAGGGTGGGCCGCTACGCTATTACATAGCCTTCGGCTCGCCGTCCAATGCCATGCAGCGCTTTACGGAGCTGACAGGGACGGCGCCGCTGCCGCCGCGCTGGGCGCTGGGATACCAGCACTCACGCTGGGGCTTCAACTCTGAAGCGGAGATGCGCCGCATCTTCAATGGCTTCCGGGAGCATCACCTGCCCCTGAGCGTGCTCTACCTGGATATCGATTACATGGACGGCTACCGCGTCTTTACGCCCGATCTTAAACGGTACCCCATGCTGTACGAGTTTGCTTCCGTGATGAAGAAGACTGATGCCCACCTGGTAGCCATGACCGATCCGGGCGTGAAGCTGGACCCGGACTGGGATGTTTATAGAGACGGACTGGAGAAGGACGCCTACTGCAAGGACCCGGACGGCAATGTGATAAACGGTGTGGTCTGGCCGGGATGGACGGTCTTCCCGGACTTCACCGATCCCCGCGCACGTGAGTGGTGGGGCGCCCTGTATAGCCGCCTTTTCAGGCACGGCGTCTCAGGGCTGTGGCAGGACATGAACGAGCCGGCTGTCTTCGCAGCATCGGGCGACGGCAGTTTGCCGTTGTGTACAAAGCACAACCTGGACGGCGCACGCGGCGACCACCGCCGGGCACATAATGTGTACGGCATGCTGATGAACAAGGCTGGATATGAAGCGTGCCTCAAGCTGG
>JAPLHL010000270.1 GCA_026389655.1 Chloroflexota bacterium | reverse complement strand
ATAAGCTCATGAAAGATGGATTACCCTCTCATAAGATAGGAAAGAAGAGGGTCTTTTTGAAAGAAGATCTAATAAAATGGATTAAAGAGCACTAGGCACTTTGTACCTGTTATTAAGTGGGCTAGTATTCCTTACGAAAATTGAGAAAATGAGCCTAATAGCAGTCCAGGGTACCCTTCTGTCCATGCTGAAGTCAAGTCACACAAAACAGGCTAGCGTGCAATTATGTTTCTGAGACGTGTATTCATTATGTATCTCGATTATGATAGTATGTTATGGAATTTACCGCTATGACGAGAAAAATAGTAATCTCTTAACAAAACATGAATAGATTGATGCGCGATCCCGATAATCCTTGGAACCCCAAGACACAAGTAGAGATCACTCCGCAACAATTTGAGCGGCAAGTATTAGAGTGGGTCAAATCTTCAATATCATCCTCGTCCTACGATAAAATAACGCATCAGGCGATAGTCCCAGGGCAAGGCGGGGAATATGTTATTGATATTCAAGTACATCTGGGTTTATTAAAAGGCGCAAGCATTAACATATTGATCGAATGCAAGCATCAACGAAGGTCGGTAGAAAGGGATGAAGTTCTTATTTTGGAAGGTAAATTGCGGGATACTGGTGCTCACAAGGGAATTCTCTTTGCCACTTCCGGTTTTCAAAAAGGTGCAATTTCGTATGCCAAAGCGCATGGAATTGCTACGGTCACAGTGATAAATGGTAGCTGGTTATATGAGACAAGATCAATTGATACTATTAGACTATCGCTTCTTTCGCAATCCTGACATGGTGACCATATGGGTTCGACTGATGCCCCTTGTGCAGTTAACCTATTGGGCCAAATCGAACAGTTGTTATTCACGCCGCGTCGAGAGAGATTAACCAAAACGCTAAATTGTTATGCGGAGCAATACAGAATTATCTCTTCCTTGTGTGAAGGAGTCTACAAATCAAAATAATACCCTATCTTTGGAGATTTATACCGGGTTTCGTTTAAAGTGGCGATGATTGCTAATTCTCCTACTTCACTTTGAGAAAGGTCACCCAGCGGTTCCATCTGTTTACTGACTGACGCAATCTCATCATATTGTTCCCCGACAAGAGACAGAATATGCTGCTCAAACTGAGGCCACTTTACTTTAAATACTTTTTCAAAGACAATCTGTTCATTTGGCGGTGTTGGACGCAATTCTTTGCTGGCCAATTCTCGTAGATCCTTCCATGACATGGCATCTATTTTTCGTAGGTTATCGGGCATTGCTATCATATTGACCCTCCCAACTTCATAAAATTCCCAAGTAGCTACAAAAGTCAGAATTGTGCGAACAGATTATCGAAATGGTTTGTGCTGATTGCAACATCTTTTCCCAGCGACTTAAAAAAAGTCCATGGCTTCTTCTGAGGTAGTTACGCCTAGTGTTCCGGGCAATAACGGGACACCGCAACGCTTAGCCAGCGAACGGGCCTCTGTCTTATCGCCAAAAAGTTCGAGTATATTCGGCTTCGTGCTGACTAACGGTCAGCCCACAGCACCCAAATAATAGACCTACTCTACCGGAACCTTTTCAGATATTCGCTATACTTTACCATGTTGTTTAATACCATGGCCGCTTCACCCGGCTTAGTGTAGCAAAAGCTATTATTGGCGGCGATGGCAGACTTGATTTCCCTTTCAAAGTGTGAGAAAGCAGTGGGGAAAAACAACTCAGCAGCTATGATCACCGGTTTCCCGTACCTCACGGATATGTCCTTTATCTGCTGAAAAACCCCTATATAATGATCAGTTACTTCCTGTATCCTCTTTTTGGTCTCATCATCAGTGACAGGTATCGTCCAGACCGTGGGATGCGGCACTCCCAGCGCAATAACGCTGTCGGCCTGCTCATACTTAGCCAGTATTTCAATCACCCGGATCTGCGCGCTAGAGTCGCCAGCCACCAGGTCAACCGGGTTGTTCCTGCTCCACCAGCCCGGTAAAAATGAGTCTAGCTCTTTCAGGACTTCTTCAGATAGTTTGACAACCTGTAGCCCAAGCTTAGCACAGGCATCAGCAGCCAGCACACCCCAGCCCCCCCCCAATGTAGTGATTGCAACCCTCCTTCCTTTGGGGAGAGGATTGCAGAGAAATCCGTACCCAAGGTTCATCATCTCATCCAAATCATGGACGCGCAGAATCCCAGTCTGTTTGCACACACCTTCAAAAACGTTATCAGCACCGGAAAGTGAAGCAGTGTGAGAATGGGCTGCGGAAGCGCCCGCCTCTGTTTCTCCGACCTTAACCATGATAAGGGGTTTCCTCTTGCTGACTTCTTTGGCTACCTCAAAAAACCTGCGGCCGTTCTTGAACCCTTCTACGTAGCTCAATATGACCTTTGTCTTCTCATCTGTCCCCAGGTATTCTATAAAGTCCTCAGTATGAAGGTCGGCCTCGTTACCGGTACTGATCATACGGCTGATACCAAAATTCATCAATATTGCCCTGCGGGCTATTGTTGCTCCAACATTGCCGCTTTGCGATACTATGGCCATTGAACCAGCAGGCGGATAAACAGGCGGCATCTGGGAATATAATTTTTGATACGGACTTACAAGACCAAAACAATTAGGGCCTATCAATCGAAGGTCGCCCTTTTTGGCTTCAGCCACCATCTCCGCCTGCAGCGCCGCGCCGCGCTCACCTATCTCAGCAAAACCGGCGGTTATAACCACTGCAGCTTTGATACCTTTATCAATACAGTCTTTGACAGCATCGACGATGGCTGGAGGAGGGACAACAATTACAGCAAGGTCAGGCG